>NZ_JBKOOL010000002.1:0-87501 GCF_046764065.1 Nocardia sp. NPDC002869 | reverse complement strand
GCAAGCGGTCCGGACAGCCAGGACTCCACCGGTGCCCAGGAGTACTTTCTCAGCGGAGTTTGGATTTCGCGGCCTTCTTCTTGGCCTTCGCCTTGGCTTTGTCGGCCTTCGCCTTCGCCTTGGCCAGCTGGGCGCGCTGCGCCTTCGCCGAGGCGCCGAGTTCGCCGCCGCGGTGCTTGGTGTAGTCGGCGAGTTCGGCCGCGCGGTTCTTGGCCGCTTCGGCCCATTCGGGGCCGCGATGCTGCGCGGTTTCGGCGAGTTCGCCGCTCCGGTGTTTGGTGTAGTCGGCGAGTTCGGCCGCGCGGTTCTTGGCCGCTTCGGCCCATTCGGGGCCGCGATGCTGCGCGGTTTCGGCGAGTTCGCCGCCGCGGTGCTTGGTGTAGTCCGCCAGCTCGGCGGCCCGGCTCTTCGCCGCCGCGGCCCATTCGGGACCGCGGGTCTGGGCGGTTTCGGCCAGCTCGGCACCGCGATGCTTCGCGATATCGGCCCAGTCGGCGCCCCGCTTCTTGGCGGTGTCCGCCCACACCGGACCCCGCTGCTGGGCGATCTCGGCCAGCTCCGCCCCGCGGTCGGCCGCGGAACCCGCCAGATCCCGGCCCCGGTCGGCGGCCTGGTGCAGTTGCTGCCGGACCGCGTCGCCTGTTCCGCTACGGGCCGACGACCCCACCGGCAGCGCACCGCCGACGGTGGCGGCGGCCCGCCGGGCGGCGCGGCGTCCCCGCCAGCCCAGCGAGGGCTTACCCGCGGTATCCGACGCCGCAATCATCAGGCCTCCCAGCAGGCTCACGTCCTTGAGGAATGCCGTGCGTTTCGCCGCGCGGCGCTCCGGGTCGTTCTCGGCCCAGAAGTTCTGCTCGGTCACCGTCGCCGGAACCACCGTCGCCGCCAGCGCCAGCGCCGCCGGGCGCGGCGCCTTGCCCAGCGCCAGCAGGGCGCCGCCGGCGATCTGTACGGCCGCGGTCACCCGCACCAGGGTGCTGGGGTCGGCGGGCAGGTTGCCCGCGATATCGGACGGCAGCGATTCCTTCCCCTTGTGGACCAGAGTCGACGCTTCCTTCACCCGTGATTCCGGATGCATCAGTGTTTCGACTCCGTTGACGACGAACGCACTCGCCAGCAGGGGGCGGGCGAACCGGCGTAGCAGCATGATGTGCATCCCTTTCTTCGGTGTTTCGCATCTGTCACAGCTGGTCACCAGGGGTAGTAGGCCAGAGTACTGCCGGTCTACCCGGCTTCCGGGCCGGGAAACAGAACCGGCCGCAACGTGTCCGCCCGAACCGGGATCGGGGGAGGGCGGCGAATATCCGGTAATCCGCCATCACTGTGACCAGGGTCATATAATTCGATCGGATGCATGATATGCACCAGGTAAGGCATCGAATCATCGCGCCCCGTGCGCGATACGCTGCCGCGCCGCGCCGCCGTCCTGGATATCGTCCGGCAAATCTCGCCGGGTGCTATGCCGCCGTAGTGCGCACTGCCTATTCTCGGATTCAGGGCATCCGCACCGCAGGCGCCCGGCGCCCCGGTCGGCGGAGCCGCGGTACCCGGGGTCGCATTCTCCGCGACCACCCGGCAGTGGTACGAGCCGGAAGATCTGCACACCGCCTGTCATCGGAAGGACGCAATACAATGTCCGTCACGATCCCGGATCGTGAGGCCACCGGTCTCGCCCTCGGCCTGGCAGTCCGAGCGCCGTCCGTACACAACACCCAACCCTGGCGCTGGCGGTCCGCCGACTCCGGTATCCAGCTCTTCGCCGATACCGGCCGGCAGCTGATCGTCACCGATCCCTCGCTGCGCTCCCTCGTCGTCAGCTGTGGTGTCGCGCTGCACCATATGCGCGCCGCCCTGGCCGCGCTCGGCTGGGCCTCCGCCGTGGCCTACTGCCCGGACCCCGGCGACCCCGACCATCTCGCCACGATCCACACCACTCGCCGGCCGCCCACCGACGCCGAGATCGAAATGGCGGCCGCCATCCTGCTTCGCCGGACCGATCGCCGCCACTACCTGCCCAAGCCGATTCCGGCCCGTCATCTGCGGTCCCTGGCCACGCAGGTCTCGGCACGCGGAGCCGCCGTACGGCAGGTCCCCGACACCCTGCTACCACGGCTGGCGACGCCCATGCAGCACGCGGTCGCCGCGCACGCCACCGACCGGCTGTACCAGGAGGAGATCGCCTACTGGAGTGGACCTGACCGGCTCACCGACGGTGTGCCGTCCAGGAACGCCCCCGCGGCGCGCCCGGACGGCGAGATCCCGGTGCGTACCTTTGCCGACCCCGCCCTGCTCGATCCGGCGAACCAGCCGGACGCCGCGCAATGGCTCGTCGTCGGCACCACCCGCGACGACCGGCGGGCCCAACTGCGGGCGGGGGAGGCGACGAGCGCGCTTCTGCTGACCGCGACCGAACTGGGCCTGGCCACCAGCGTGCAGACCGAACCTCTCGGCGTGCCGGACGCACGGCAGGAGATCCGGACCGGCTTACTCCACGACTGCGCGTACCCCCAGTCCATGGTGCGGGTCGGATGGAGTTCCCGCGGTGCCGCGCCGCTGGCCGATACCCCGCGGCGCCCGATCGACGAGATACTCGAAGTCTGATCCACCCGGACCGTGCGGGCGTTTGCCGCCCCGTCAGTACCCGCGTTCGGTATCGACGAGAGCCAATAGCGGTTCGCCCGCCGCGAACCGTTCCACATTCGCTCGCACATGCTCGGCCAGCAGGCCCGGCAGACCGCCGGACGGATTCGCCAGATGCGGTGTGATCACCGCATTGGGCAGCGACCACAGCGGATGCCCGTCGGGCAGCGGTTCCGGATCGGTGACATCCAGCGCCGCGCCCCCGATGGTCTCCCCGCGCAGCGCCCGCACCAGCGCATCGGTATCGATCAGCGATCCCCGCGCGATGTTCACGATCCAGGCCGCCGGTTTCATCCGGGCCAACGCGTCGGCGTCGACGAGGTGTGCGGTATCGGCCGTCGCCGGCGCCGCGATCACGATATGGTCCGCGCGCGAGAAGAGTTCGGCGTTCCTGCTCGCGTCCACCGTCTCGACCGCCCCCGGTACCGGCGTCCCGGACCGGGTGGAGGCCAGCACCTGTGCCCCGAACGCGCGGAACAGCGGGATCATCGCCCGGCCGATACCCCCGCAGCCGATGATGGCGACAGTGGCCCCGCGCAGCGTCCCCACTCGCGTCTCGAACTCGGCCTTGCGCCACGAAGCCGCACGCGCCTGTTCACCCAGCCCCCGCACGCCCGCCAGGAGCAGCAACACCGCATGCTCGGCCACACTCGGCGCATAGGCACCGGCCGCCGAGGTCCAGACGCGGTCGTCGTCGATGAGGCCCGCGGCGAACCACCGTTCGATCCCCGCACTCGGCAACTGCACCCACCGCACCGCATCCGGTAACCGCTCGGGAAAAGAAGCCGGCCCGCCCTTCCACACCACCGCCTCGGCATCGCCCAAAGGCACCAGCCGGCCGCCACCCGATTCGATTCCCCGGGCGAGGGCGGGGTCGTATTCCGGCCCCAGGTGGATGGCGGGGACTCTGGTATGCGGCACAATTCACTTCCGGGACGTCGGGGCTGATGGCCGCATCATCATCCGTCGGCGCGGGCGTCGTCAACAATTCCTCTCACCCGGACCGAGACGCTGGACGCAGGCCCGGCCGCTACCCGGCGCGCGATCGCCCGCCCCATACCTCCGACCCCGATAACGACCGCGACATCCTGTCCCACCTGGCGCTCCTCACCGCGACTGCTCCGCTGCGCACCACAATCTACCCACGCACCGCGGCCGCCGAACCTGAATTCGTCACCCGTTGACAATGAAGCGGAAAACCCCAGGTGGCACCCGCGATTTTGCCCCGGTGGCGCGATCCGATACTCTTGCTGAGCACACCGGTCCGGGTGGCGGAATGGCAGACGCGCTAGCTTGAGGTGCTAGTGCCCTTTATCGGGCGTGGGGGTTCAAGTCCCCCTCCGGACACAACCAGTACGCTCACGGGTGGTTGTGAGATGGCTTCGGCTGCGACCGTTCGTGTGGTGTGGTCGAAGGTGAGTCTCCGGCCGAGTTGCCGATACACCTCTAATTTGTCCGCTGGGTCTGCCTTGCGGAGTATGGCTGTCATGCCGTCCAGCGATCTGATGAGTTGCTCGATTTCGGGTCGGGTCATTTTCGTAGGTGCGCGTCGTTGAGCTTCTGATGCTGCGATCTGCGCGGTGATGTATTCACGTTCGGTTTGGATTCCTTTGGTCCATTCCGCGACCGGCGCGGGGTCGGTTCCGGCTTCCAGCGCGGCGCGGTAGGTGGCCAGTTTCCGGTCGAGTCCGGCGAGGGTGTGGCGTGCGGTGTCCAGGGCCGGTGTGTTGTCGGGTTGTGCGTGTTCCAGGTTGTTGAGGATGTCTTCGATGTGGTCGGGGTGGAAGGCTTCGGTGAGCCAGGTGTCGAGGGGTCCGGTGAGTTGGTCTTCGCGTAGGTAGACCGCAGGGGGATGGTCCAGGTCGTTGGCCAGGGCGTATTCGGAGGGGTAGCGGCAGCGGTAGTGGGCCCGGTCGTGGTTCCAGGTGCCCTGCATCCGGCGTCCGCACGCATCATGGACCAGTAGTCACCTTGAAGCAGTACGGGTGGGTGGCGCGGACGGTGGCGGCTGCTGCGATATCCGGCCAGGGTGTCGATGGAAGTTACGATGCCCTCGTGGAACGCCGCGTCGACCTCAGCAATCTCGATCTCGACCGGGCTGCTGAGCTGATCGCTGCCCGGCGGCCGGCCTGGCCGTCGCGGGGTTTGAAGGCGCCGCTCTTACTTGGATGGACAATGATGTTCCATGGTCGGCCCCCGTGCTCACCGACCGGTCTGAAGCGCGCAGGCCCATGTCACTCGGTGTGGTCGTGCATGGTGAACACGACGCGTTCTGGGAGCTTGTCCTGTATGCGGGCGGCTGGGCAGATGTTTATTATGTGCCGCCGGGCAGCAATGAGGCTGTCACCGAGTATGTCGAGTTCGACAATGCCGACCAGGTCGGCCCTGTCTTGGACCGCATCACTTCCAAGATAAGCCGCGGCTGACCCGGGACCGAGCCCACCGGTTCTTGCAACCGCAATCAAGACCACGACGTCAAAATCCACCGATACGGACATCTCCCGATCGCGACCGACGCCAACATCCACCGAGGAGTGACGTCGCAGATGGCCGATAGAACCATCGGGGCGAAGTACAAGGACATCGCGGCAGAACTGAATATGTCCATCGGTTCGGTGTCGCGGCTGCTGCACGGGCTCTACCCGAGCCAGACCTCGAAAAAGTCCGAGTAGAGACCCTCCGCGGCCTGCTGGGGCCGAGCCGATGATCCGGACACCGGAACGGCGCCGGTAGCGCTCGGCTTCGGAGCCGACTGGATCCGGCTGCCCTGCAACAACGACCGAGCGGCCGAGGACAGTATGGGCAGACCTACTGGGCGCTACACGCGGGCGATGAGCCGTTGCCATATTCTGGCGGCGCGCTCACCGAGCCCGTCCTGTCCTGTCTCGCTGTGCGCAGTGTCGGTTGTGGTCGCCGGGCCCACGGTCACCGATATGGCCGGCGGCTCCCATTGCGACCACGCCAACGGCGGGTGGCTGATGACCTTCGGCAAGAACGTGGTCGGTTCATCGCCTGCGCTGTATCGGGCGGCGAGTATCTCCGGTGACCTGCTGTGCGCCCTGGCCTGGTCCGAGATGAGCAGGTCAGTAGCAGGTGAACCCATGTGCGCTGATCTCCTTCGTCATCTGCTGTCGGGACACCACATGCGTCCCCGTGCGGCATAGGGGCCGGGCAGGCCCCACCATGCAGACGATCGATCTTCCGGAGGCCGACGGTCGAAACCCGAGCCCAGATGATCGTCAATGGCTATGCGCAAGAGTGCATCATGTTGCCTGGTAGGCAACACTTTACAGACATTGCGACTCTATTAGCAAATCATGAGCGAACATTAGATTTGTGGGAGTGAACCAATCCGGGCTCATCGCTGCGACGGCACCGAATCCGGTTCCCGGACCAGGGAAAGCACCGGCGCGCGGGACCGGGCTCCCTGTGCCCGAAGTGTCGCTGATCAGCCGTCCGTCTCGCCGGTTGAGCACGGTCGGACTTCGGTCCGGTCAGGTCTCGACGATCACCGGCCATTCCGGGTACCTCGGTCGGCGCTGCCGTGGGGGCCAGGCCGCGAACCGCGATACCGTACACGCCCTACAGGCGCCTTCCTCGAAGCGACCCTCGGCGCCGGGAAGATCACCCGTGGTACTTCTGACCGGGCATACGAGGAAGTCGCCGAGCGGGCGCGCCGCCATTTCGGGGGCGGCCGTTCGGATGAGGAGGCGGCCAGGTCGGGCCGGCCCTGGGTTCATTGTTTGATCTTCTCCACGGGGTAGCCGGCCAGAGTTGTGACGAGCAGCCCGTAGGCGGCCAGACCGATCAGCACCGGAAGGGGAATCCTGGCTTCCGGGTCGAAGGCCACCCACAGCGCATACGCGGCGGGTTGCAGGCAGAGCAGGGCGGCGGCGGTTTCACACCAGGCGACCAGAGTGTTCGCCTTTCGTCGACGGACCGGATCGGCGAGAGTGGTGTCGGGGATATCTTCGCCGTATCCCTCGGTCGTGCTGGTCGCGACGCCGCGGAACCCGAGCGATGCCAGGTAGGTACACATCAGGGCCTCGAAGATGAAGATCAAGCTGACGATGAAGGCCTGCATCGATCGACTCCTGTGGTCGACTGATCGAACCGTGATCTGTCCGGCGGTCAGACAGCGGGCAGGAGTTCGTCGATGCGTGCCCGCTGCCCTGGTGCGGTCTCGAATGTTCGGTTTCCGTCTGTGTCGACGTGGACCGGGGCTTGTCCCACGGCGTCGAGTAGAGCGTGTAGGCGCGGATAGGGTGCGGTGCGGGCGCGTTCGATGATGCCGGGACGGCGCCACCATTCCAGGGCGTTGGAGATGAGGTTGATTCCGGAGGTTCGGAACAGCGCGGCCCGCTCGGTATCGGCGGTGAGTGGATCGGTGACTGCGGCCGGGTCTTCGGTGAGGACCGTGTAGTCCAGGATGAGGTCTTCGCGGGGCACGGTCATGTGGGTGCCGGGCGCGAGCCGTCCTTCGGCCAGGGACGCGCGGGAGGCGGCCCCGCCGCCGATCGAGCCGGCCATGCGGCCGATGACCGGTAGCGGCAGGGAGGCCCGTACCTCGGGATATTGCATCACAGTCGCGTCGACCCAGCGGCCGGAGCCCGGTAGCCACAAGACGCAGTGCGCGTTGAACTGCTCGCCGTCCCAGCAGGCTCCGCCGCTGCCGTAGCGGGTCAGCGTGCCGCGGGTCTGGTGCGCGATGACCAGTTCGACGGCGGTGGGCCGGGCTGTGATCCCGATCAGGTCGTAGGCGTGGTGCAGTGATATCGCTGCCGAGACGCACAGGTCGGCCCGCAGACCGGTGGAGTGGTGCAGCCACAGGAACGGCGGCAGCATCTCCACCAGCTGGTCCGGTGGAGCAGCGGCCACCATGTTCGCGATCAACTGCACGGGGATACTCAACCGGCCCGGACTGTATCCGCTACGCGCTTGCGCGCCGCGCCCTTGCGACCGGGTGGTGGCTCGCTTTGGCTTGCGCCCCTTGGGTTTCGGCATTGCCGAATCGCCCCCTTCGGATCAGTAGACCTTGTCTGCCAGTATGGCCGCGGGTGTCGTCGAGCCGCTCGGATTCGAGATAGTTCCGGCGATCTCGCCTGCTTCATCCGATTCGCCGGCGAAAGACCGACATCGAACAACGGGGTCGGCCGCCGAGCCGACCAGGGCCACCCAGCACCGGACCTCCTGCGGTGACAACTTGCGTGCCGAGTCAGAGCGGACCGGCCGTCAGCGGGCGCGTACCTGCCCAGCGGCATCCCGGGGAGCCAGGTGGCGAGGAACCATGCTGGGTGGGGCCGAATCGCCTGGTAGCGGGGTGAGGTGGAGGGTGCGCTCAGTGGAAGAAGCACATGAGGTCGGAGTTGATTTTCGTTCAGGATTGAAACCAATCGCGCATTTCTGCAATGGATTCCGTGACCTGGGGGTCGGTGACGGCGGAGAGGTCGGCGGCCGCCAGCGCCTGTGCGAGTGGTTTCACCTCGGTGCTGGTAAGTGACCGATACCGGGGAAGTCGACGATCTCCGGCAGTGTCACGGGCAAGCCCGAGTAGACGAGGTCATTCGGGTGGAATTGCATATCGATGTCGTCGAGACCCTGGTGAACCGTGTCGAGCCGGGACAGGCCGACCGGGTACCAGTGCGCATTCGGCAGGGTAAGGCCGAGCAGTTCGCACAGCCATTCCAGCGCGTAGCCGTACACCGATCCGTCGGTGCCGGTGAAGGGCCGGGAGAAGAACAGCTCCTCCAGGGCCTCGTCGAAGCCGTCCGGGGTATCGGTGGGCCGGCGCAGATTCTTCATCCGGGCGAAGTAGTCCTGCGGGTCGGGCAAGCCCTACGGAGCAGAGCAACTACTTCGTCGATGCCTTCGGCGGCGCGATCCAGCGGAGCCCCGCGGCGGAACGGCGTTCGCGCACCGCGATGCGCTCTTCTACGGTGAGATCGGCACAGGCTGGGGACCCGGTCATCACAACCTGGCGTCGGCGACCCACGATGTACCGGCAGCAGTACAGGGGACCGCCGCGGGCTTGCTGAACGCCACCAGGCAGCTCAGCGGCGCGGTGGGGCTCGCCGCGCTCAGTGCGGCGGCGACCGCTGCCACCGATCGGGACGGCGGAACCACCGACCTGTCGGCCCTGGCGCACGGCTATGCTGTGGCCTTCGCGATGGCCGCCGGGTGCCTGACCGCCGCGGCGGTGACGGCTGCGATCGCGCTGCCGCGACCCGAGCGGCCGGCCGGCAGGAGGCGTGGTCGCGCCAGGTCGAGGCTCGGCCGCGAAGCGGAACCCGAATGAATCGGAAACTGTGTACGCGTCGACCGGATCGAATTTCGATACGCCCGCGATATGCGCCGACTCATAGCATCGCGGTGTGCGTGTGTTGATCGTCGAAGACGAGCCCTATCTGGCCGAGGCCATTCGCGATGGTCTACGGCTGGAAGCGATCGCGGCGGATGCAGCGGGGGACGGTGCTACCGCGTTGGAACTGCTGAGTGTCAACGCCTACGACATCGTCGTGCTCGACCGGGATATCCCCGGTCCCTCCGGTGACGAGATCGCCGAACGGATCATTGCGTCGGGGAGTGGTATGCCGATTCTCATGCTCACCGCCGCCGACCGTCTGGACGACAAGGCGTCCGGGTTCGAACTCGGTGCCGACGACTACCTCACCAAACCCTTCGAGCTCAGAGAACTCGTCCTGCGGCTCAGAGCACTCGACCGCCGGCGCGCGCACAACCGGCCACCCGTGCGGGAAGTAGGCGGTCTGCGACTGGACCCCTTTCGCCGCGAGGTCCACCGCGACGGACACTATGTCGCGTTGACTCGGAAACAGTTCGCCGTGCTGGAAGTCCTCGTCGCCGCGGAAGGCGGTGTGGTCAGTGCCGAAGAGCTACTCGAACGGGCCTGGGACGAGAACGCGGATCCGTTCACCAACGCCGTGCGCATCACCGTTTCGGCGCTGCGCAAACGCCTCGGCGAACCGTGGCTCATCAGCACCGTTGCCGGCGTCGGATACCGCATCGGTACGCCACCGGATTCCGGTCCCGACGGAGCGAAGCATGGATAGAGCTCCCGGACTGAGCGTGCGGCTCAAACTCACCCTCAGCTACGCCGGTTTCATCATGGTCGTCGGTGTGCTGTTACTGGGTGCCGTGTTGGTCTTCTACCTGTACTACCTGCCCGACGGTTGGATCGACACCCCAACCGGTCAGCTCATGATCGACCGCTCCCTGCTGCTCGCCGCCTTCGCTCCCTTCATGGCGGTCGTGCTGGTCTTCCTGCTGATATCGGGCCTGGTGGGCGGGTGGTTTCTCGCCGGTCGGATGCTCGATCCGCTGACCCGGATCACCGCCGCCACCCGTACGGCGGCGAACGGATCACTCGCGCACCGGATCCGGCTACCGGGCCGCAGCGACGAGTTCCGCGAACTCGCGGACGCGTTCGACACCATGCTCGCCCGGCTCGAGGCGCACGTCGCCGAAGCGCAGCGCTTCGCGGCCAACGCCTCCCACGAACTGCGGACGCCCCTGACGATCACGCAGACACTGCTGGAGGTGGCCCGCGGTGACGAGCACCGCGACACCGGCGAACTGATCGACCGCCTGTATGCCGTCAATACCCGTGCAATCGACCTCACCGAAGCGCTGCTTCTGCTCAGTCGGGCCGACCAAGGGGCTTTCACGCGGGCACCTGCCGACCTCTCGCTCATCGCGGAAGAAGCGGCCGAAACCCTGATCTCGCTCGCGGAAGAGCACGGTGTCGCGCTCCAGACCACCGGTGATGTGGCCCTGGTCTCCGGCTCGCCCGCTCTCCTGCTCCAGATGACGATGAACCTCGTCCACAACGCGATCGTCCACAACCTCCCCGACCACGGCACCGTACGGGTCGAGACCGAGACGATTCCGGGGAAAGTGGTTCTTACGGTCGAGAACACCGGCGACCAGCTCACCCCGCAGTTGGTGGCCACCTTGGTCGAGCCCTTCCAGCGCGGGACCGAACGCGTCCGGGTCCATCACGCGGGTGTCGGTCTCGGCCTGGCGATCGTCGACAGCATCACTCGAGCGCATGCCGGAATTCTCACCCTCGCGCCACGCTCCGGAGGCGGGCTGTGCGTCACCGTGCAATTGCCCGCCCAGCCGCCGGCGCGGCACAGAAAGGGCTCAATATGACAATCGGAAAACCTGATCCGGCATTCGGGTCGGGTGGTCCGCTCGGCGCGACAGCCGCACGCGTGTTCTCGAGGTCCGGTGACGTCGCCGGATCCGGATTCGTCATCGGACCCGGACTGGTCGCGACCTGTGCGCATGTCATCGCCGAGGCGGTCGGTGCGGATCCGCGGGCGCCGCTGGTATCGCCCCCGCCGATCCGACTCGATTTCCCGCTCGCGCGCCCCGGCGCGCAGGTGACCGCACAGGTACGAAAGTGGTTGCCGATCGGCGCGGGCGGCGGCGGCGATATCGCGGTACTGAGTGTCGGCAGGGGCAGCGGTGGGCCCGGGGCTACGCCGCCGTTCTGGCGCGCCGATGAGCCGTGGGGGCGGGAGTTCCGGGTGCTGGGGTTTCCGGTCGAGCACGGGGACGGAGTCTGGGTCGCGGGTGAATTCCGGGCCCGACAGGGCATCGGATGGCTGCAACTTCAAGCCGCGGTCGGCGGTCAGCCGATCACGGCCGGCTTCAGCGGTGCCGCCGTCTGGGATGTCGGTTCGGCCGCGGTCGTCGGTATGGCAGTGGCCACGGATCGTCGCCGCTATACCCGCACGGCGTTCATGATCCCGATTGCCGAAGTACTCGGACTCGACCCGACACTCCTGCCGAATCCCTATCGCGGAGCGGAGCAGTTCCGCGAGCGGGACGCCCATCTCTTCCACGGCCGGGCCGCGGACATCGACCGCGTTCTGACCCTGCTGGATCGGCGATCGATCGTCGCGGTCGCGGGTCGATCCGGGACGGGTAAGTCGTCGCTGGTGCGCGCGGGAGTGATCCCCCGACTGCGCGAGCGGGGGATGAGTGTCGTGACTTTTCGTCTCAGCGAGGAGTCGGTCGAAGACGGCGCTGTTGTCTCGGCCCGGGCATCGGCTGCACCCGGCGACCCACTCGAAAAATCGGGCGGGGTCGGGCCGGCTCGCCGGGCGGCGCGGCTCGGCGGCAGCCCTAACTGGTCGGTTCCGGACCTCGTCGGCCGTATTCCGGCTCGCGGCCTGGTGGTGTTTCTGGATCAGTTCGAAAACCTGGCCGCCACCGACCCCGCCCGGGCGCGAGCGTTGCTGCGCTGGCTGGTTCAGCTGACCGACGCGCCCGGCGCCACCCCGGGCGGCTCGTGCCTGGTGGTGCTGACTCTGTGCGGGGAAGCGCTGCACGAGCGGGTCGACGGTGAACTGGCGCGATTGCTCGCCGGGGTAACCGTGGCGTTGGCGCCGATGGGCCGCGAACAGTTGCGGGAGGTGATCCGCGGCCCGGCCACCCACGCCCCAGGCGTCGGAATGGCGGCAGACCTGGTCGAGCGTCTGATCGACGACACCGTCGCGGAACCGGGCGGATTGCCGTTGCTGGAAACGATGCTCAGCGAACTGTGGGAGCGCCGCAGCAGCGGGACACTGACACTCGCCGACTACGAGCGCGCGGGCGGGGTGGGTGGCTCGATCACCCGGCGGGCCGAGCGGGCCTTCGTCCAGTTCACCGACGGGGATACCACTGTGAGGGCACGGCGACTTCTGGCAATGCTGGCCGCGCCGGCCGAAACCGGCCCCGGGTACGTCCGATCGGCTGCCTCGATGGCCGATTTTCCCGAACTACGTGATATCGCCGGCCGGTTGGCTCGACATCGGCTCGTTGTCATCGGCCGTCGACCCGACGGGACCGAAACCGTCGAACTGGCGCACCAGGCACTGATCGACAACTGGCCGCTGTTGCGCCGACGCCTGGAACAGGACCGTGACTTCCGCTGGTGGCAACGGAGTCTCGAAGCCGAACGCCTCGCATGGCAGGCGGTACACCACGAAAACGCTCGCCTGCTGCGCGGTAGCGCATTGGCCACTGCCGAGCGGTGGATCGCGGTCCGAGGAGCCGACGTTCCACCGGCCGACCACCGGTATGTGCAGGCGAGCCGGCGGTTGCGGAGACGGGAAGCACGGCGACAGCGCGCGGCGACTACCGCGGTGGCGGCGTTGGCGCTGGTGGTCGCGAAGACCGTGTTGCGCCGTCCACCCATGAGGTAGGGGAGCACGCCGCACTGCCGATCGACGCCCGCGGCGCGGCCCCGGCCGAAACCGGGCGGCCGGTCCCACGAGCCCGCTGTGTCGGCGCGCTCACATTTGTCCAACCGGCCCAACCTTTTCGCAGTCGAACCGGTCGATATCGGATGGATACCCGGCACCGGGTACTGCGGTGAATCACCCGGAGACGATGGCGACCGTGATCGACCGGCAACGCGATCCGTTCACCCTGGCAGTGGTCGAATACGACATCAGAAGGAAGTAGCGCAGTGCAGACCGTGATCGAGCTCGCCGTCGGAACGTTGCGGGGTACCGGCATCCTGACCGGGGGTGCCGTCACACTCACCGGCGACGAAGTGCGGTGCGGGGGAGCGGTGATGAGCCTGGGGGACCGCTGCGAGGAGACTTCGAACGGGTCGTCCACCACCCGTGGTTACGACGACCAGGAGACCGACAACAAGGCCGGCGGCTGGATCATGATCGGCCTCGGTTCGGTGATCCTTCTCGTGTTCGGTCTGGGATTGATCGGCACAATGACTTCCGGTCCGGCGCAGGGGGCCGACCGGAACTCGCGGTGATATCGAACCCGGGCCGGTGTGACCGCCGACCGTCGGCGGTCACACCGTGGCCGCCGACGCCTGCGCTGCTGCCACTTCGACTGTCGATAGTCGAGGACCTCACCTGAGAAATCGAGAGCCTCGCGCGGTGAACGGTCGGGACCAGCAGGCTGAGATCGAATGACAATCGAGCCCGAAACCACTTTGACCGCGCTGGTCGGTGCACTACTGGCCGACTGCGCCGCGGACCCGCTTCTCCTGCTGATCCGGGCTACGCGGGGCCCTGCGGTGCGGCGCATCGGCGCCGGCTCCGGGCGGGAAGCCGAACACTTCGACGAGCTGCTACTCGAAGCGTTCGTCTCCACCGAGGACCTGCTGCGCGGCTGGGTCGACCGCAAGGTCGGCAACCGTCTCGATGCCGAAGACCTGATCCAAACCGCGCTGATGCGGGTCTACGCCGCCAAGCCCGAGGTCACCAGTGCCGAACAGTTGCGCGCCTACTTGTGGGCGGTCACCAAGAATTTGGTGCGTGACGCGTGGCGGCGCGCGGCAACCGACCGGGAGCGGCTGGAGTCCGCCGGGGCCGAGCGGATCGTGCGGCTCGCCGACCGCGCGGGACTGCATTTCGAGGACGTCGTCGTCTTGCGTCAGGCGTTGATCGGCGCGTTGGATACGTTGCCGCCGCGGGAGCGGGAGGCGGTGGTGCTCCGGGCCTATGAGGGCAATACCTATGCCGAGACTGCACGGATCATGGGTGTGTCGACCGGGACGGCGAAGAGCTATGTGCACAATGCCCTGCGGCGAGTGCGGGAAAGGTGGGAGCTGGGACCGTAGTTCGGCCGACCGTGGCGCCGGGCTCGGCTCAGGTGTGGCCGCTGTTCCGGGATCTTTCGACCCATCCGTCGACTTCATCCCATTCTTCTGGCCGGTTGAGCACATCGATCCATCCGTCCGGCAGGTTGGGCGTACCGGTCGATATCCAGGAGCCTTCGATCGGGCCGGGCCAAGCGGTGCCGTGTATCGCGCCGTTGTCGGCGATTTCCTGTAGGCGCGCGAGTGCGCCCGTTATGGCTTTGTCGGAGAGTCCGGCATCGGTCCAGGCTGCACGGAGATATTCAGGATCGACCGATCGCACTCGTTCCAGCACCTCCGGACAAAGGTCCGTGTGTAGGGATCGACTGACGAAGTCGGAGCGGATCCCGAAGCGGGAGTCGGGAGCTTCGGGGAAGGACAACGCGTTGTCGATCGCTACGATGCCGCCGTGCCGGTCGGTGCGGAAGTTGAAGGCATGGCGATCGGAATTGCCCATGACGTAGTCGAGGACCGCCATCTGGTCTCGTTGCACTCGCGGGTAGTGCAGACAAGTCTCCCAGATCTCCTCCACAAGGCTTGGGGACAGCCTGATTTTACGAACACCGGGCTTGATGCGAGCCAGTCGTCGTATTACTCGAGCCGGATGGGACCAACCGGAAATGACCCATTGTTGATTGGAACCCGGGCCGAACGGTCCGTTCACCAACCCGGTCGGGGGGACTCGGCCGAAACCCAGCGCCTCATCGAGGCGGTATGCGCTGACTTCGCGGGCAGCAAGGTGTCCACGCCCGACGGGAATGCCGTATCGCAACCGAGTTATTCCACCGAAATCGATCAGCGGCAAGTTTTCCAGATGAGCCGGCTTGTACACCGACCGGGAGCCCGCGGGGGTGTCGGCCAGGAAGGTCGTGCTGATTCCTCCTCCCAGCGGCTGTGGTTTCCGCGGCCCCATGTCCCGCATCGCCTGCTCGAACGCGCTCGCTCCGGTGAATCTGTTCGCGGCCTCCAGCTCGTCGGCCGCGTGCCGCACGTCCCGCGCCGTTCGCCGAGTGAAACGCCCATCGCCCGCAGACATGTCCTTGCCGGCACGAAGTATTCTGGCTCGAACTTCGAGGAAAAGTCCGCGAATCATTTGCCGTACCGATCGATCGGCGACGATTTCTTCTTCCTGTTGGTTGGTGGAATTAGCTCGTACTGAACCATCGGCGTCTCGGCTTCGGTGCGCCGCGCGGGCAGCGGCTTCGACCGGTAGTCGTCGTCCGGTGGCGGTGTATGGACAGGCGGCATCAGCGGGGAGGACGGTCGTTCCCGGCGCGAGTGGCCCCACCGCGGTGAACTGCGCAATGTCATGGTCTTCAGCCCGCTCTTTCCTGCGCTTCCGCGGTGGCGCAGAGGTTTTGTGTCGTCGCGGGCTGCCGGGTCGTGCAGCATGGTGCGGTGGCGGAGTCGCGAAAACACCGTGGGCCCTGCGTATCGGTTGTGTGCCCGATACAAACGCACGTCCGCGCCGAAAGGTTGGGTGCGAGTGCCGAACTGGAGGACGGCACCGGCCGATTTGCTATGGCGGTCCACGACGTGGGGCCGGGACCGCGGATCCCGGTGGTAAGGACATCGGAGCGACGACCGAACGGCGGTAGCGGTGGAATTCGCCCGAGCCATGGGGCTGGCGAGTGCCGAACTGGCGGACGGCACCGGCCGAATTGCTACTGCGGTCCACGGCGTGGGGGCCGGGACCGCCGATGTAGTACTGCGAGCGTCGCGAAGTCTGCCCGCGGCCGACCAGGGGATCACGGGGAGCCGCTCGTCCACCGGCTCGCGGCGGCCGGAGTCGGAGTCCGGCCGAAGGCGCGAGCCCGAATGTGGAGCCGGAGGGGGTTTTCGCGAGGCGTCCGCGGGCTCATTACGACGAGGCCGGGGCCCGTCCTCGGCCTAGCGGAAATACGGGTAGTCCTGTACCCAGTGGAATCCGCGACTGTTCAGCGTGAAGTCGTTCGGATCCACGCGTTGCAGGGTGACCTCGACGGGGCGGTCGTTCAACATTCCGTGCAGTCGCAGCCGGTCCGGTGTGGGCTGTTCGGCGGACATGGTCGCGAAGGGTGTCGGAGTGGTGGTCGATACGTCTCCCGGTAGAGTCACGGTGGTGAGCTGTAGGCGACCGCCGGACCGGAATTCGGCGTGTACCGGTACCAGCTCTCCGTCCATCCGTTGATAGGCAGCTTCGGCCGGGCCGTCGAAAACTATCCGCTGCCAGCGATTCGGGTCGGTTGTCAGCGGCGGCGCCGATCGGCCGTCGAGGGTGAAGTCACGCACATCCCAGATTCCGTACAGCTCGGATCTGGGGCTGCCGGCACTGTACTGGTCTTGCCACACCGTCCAACGGTCGTATCCACCACCCAGCACGACCCAGAGGCCGAGTGCGACCTGGAGCCACAACGCGATGCGGTTCTTTCGGGCGTCGGCGAACAGCATGGGTTGCCTCGGCGGTTCGCACGGGCGTTGCCGGACGAGGAAATCGACCAGCCGAGAGACGTGCGGGGCGAACAGCACCATGCTGATCAGCAGCAGATGCCCGGAGAGCAGCTTCTCCGGTATATCGAACGTCAAGTTCAGCAGTAGCACTTGGGCCATGCTCGCCAGGCTCGCCGCGGCACCCAACACGGCGGTCCTGGGCACGAACAACAGCAGTCCGGCCGCGACCTCGGCGGCGCCGAGCGCCATCTCGTACGGGTGCGAGCTACCGACCTGTAGCCACAGCACCGAGGCAGGGCTCAGGTCGCCGTACGGCTGCAACAGCTGGGCCAGCGTGGCGCCCGGCATCTGGGTGGGGATCAGTTTGGCGAGCCCGAACCCCAGCATCTGCCCACCCAGGCACAACCGCAGGAACAGGGTGAACCACGCCGAGAGACGCGGGTGCGCGGTACGACGGTCGATGAGCGTCCAGACTGCCGTGGCCACCACCGCGACCACCAGGATGCAGAACACCAGCACCCAGTTGGCCGTCTGGTCTCCGGCACCGGAGTCCTGGCGCAGCACCGCGTCGATGCCGAAGAACGTTCTGCCCACCCAACCGGTGATCGGGTCTGCCGGAGATACCGTCCACCTACCGCCGAGCCTGTGTACCCAGCGTCCGAGGACACCCAGTAGCGCGAACGGGATCAAAGTCAGCAGCAGGCAGAACGACCCGAAATACACAACACAGAACCGAAAGGCGATCCGGGTCGAGGGGCGCCAACCCGTCGGCGGGCTACCAGTCGCGGCGCACAGCGTATTCGTGCTGATCACCGCTGCATCCTCGGGTCTCGGGTGGGGTCGGCGTACAACGGCGGACAGCCATGGTCGACGGCCTCGGGCCGCAGCTCGTAATGCCAGGGTTCATTGGCGTAGACCTGACACAGCCCGTACGCGGCGCCGTGCGCGGACAGCCATTTCGCGGCCGCGACCGGCCCGATATCGACCGCGTCTCCGGACACGTGAGCAGATCTGTCCGGGGTGGCCACCCATCGGGCGGCCTCCTGCTCCGAGCCGTATTTCGCGATCGCTTCGTTCAGGAGATGGGCCTGGTAGGTCACGCCGGCGGGGACGGCTCCATCGGTCCGGGGCCACCCGGAATCTGTCGCGCGGTCCGGGCTGCCCACCTGCCGTGGCAGTGGACGGCCCGCACCTGGCGGACCGTTGGGGGTCGGTTCGGGAAGGTCTTCGGACCAGCCGGCCGACAGCGATACGTGTGCCGGGGACTGGTAGAGGAGCACACCGATTGTCGCCGCGCCGGCGGCTACCAGGGCGGCGGGGAAGGCCGTCCGGATACGGCGAGTCGTTCGGTGCCCTGATTCGCTGAGGTTCATGCCTCGAGCCAACGCGGCGAAAGGTTGCCAAGGCGTATGGGATTTTCGATACGCGGACGATATCCGCCGCACCGTAGCGTCCTCGGTGTGTGTATCGATCGTCGAAGCAGAGCCGCCCCCGGCGGAAGGAGAGCCACGATCCGACCGCTGAGTGCGACGTTCGGGAACTGTGCGATCCGGATCGGGGGGAAGCCGCCGGTGGGTTTTCGCGACCGCCCGCACTGCGGCGATCGCCCCGCGATGTGGCGACTCGGCGGACTACGGCCCGAGTATGCTGGGTACTCGTCCCCGGCGCGATTCTCCTGGGACGTACCAGAAGAGGTCCCTACCCGATGACCGCGATACTCGACAATGTGCCACTGTCGACACAGGTGGTCACAGCGTTGCACGCTGCCGGGCGCAGGGCCGCTCCCCGTCGGGTGAGCACCCGTGACCTGCTCGTGGAATTGATCCGTACCGATACCAGCGGGGCCTGGTCGCGAATCACACTGCGTACCGGCGGTCCTGATCGGATCGCCCGGAAACCGGTCGTGGACCCGGCACTCGGCGGCTCTGCGGTCTGGGAGCAGGTGGCGCTGAACGATTCGTGTGCCATCGCGTTGGAAGTGGCCCATGTGCTCGCTGCGCGCTACGAGTTGATGCCGGTACCAGTGGGTGTGGTCGCGCTGGGTTTGGTCGCCGATGAGTCTTCGGCGGCCGCTCGAGCGCTGGATGCGGGTCCGGGCCGGGCCGAGATACTGGATTTACTGCAATCGGAGGTTCTCGGGCTCACTCTCAGCGGCCTGGACACACTGTTACCCGTGCTGGTGGCGCGAGCACAGCGACCGGCGGTCCGAAAACCGGCTCCCGTGCGCGGGTATTCGGCGCACGCTCGGGTGTCGGCATCGCGGCCGTGGTCAGCTGTGCACAAGACTCCAGGTACCGGAGGATCGCTCCGGGACAAGCGGCGGCAATTTTTCTGGATCGCGGTGGGATTGGTGCTGTTCTGCGCGGTCGGATACGGCATGGTTTCGGAAGTCGTGCGCTCTTCGAACTCCGCGCCTGCCGTGGCGGCCGAATCCGGCCCTTCGGCCGGTTCCGATGTCGTGGTCGGTGTGGCCGCGCCGAATCCGGGAGGGCTCGGCGCGTACCCGGCATCGGGGACGATACTTCCGGGAAAGCAGTGGCCCGACGGTTGCCGGCTCATCGACGACCGCGAGCTCCGGGCCATCCTGCCCGAGGCCGGTGAGATCCGGCGTTACCCGAGAGCATTGACCATCGTCGGACTCGGAGTTCCGGTCGATAATCAAGTACCGGCCGCCGGGTGCGGCATGTACTTCGAATTGCCGACGATATCGGCCGATATCACTGTGACGATCGTCGGCATCGCGGACCCGATTCTGGTCACGCGTGAATACGAGGACGACCGCGCCGGCGCCGCGGAAAGACGAGAAACTGCTACCGATGTAGGTGAAAGCTGGGGGCCGCAGGCCTGCTACACGTGGCGGGTCCCGGCGCAGACGACGGCCGATGACCATTTGGTTTGCCGCCACGGCCGGTTCTACTTCGAGGTCGGAGTGAAAGTGTTCACCGAATACAGTGGCGGCCAGGAGAAGACCACCGAGGTCATGCAGCAGGTCGCGCGGACCCTCGTGGTCAAGATGAACTGAAATCGGACGCAGTGCCCTCGGCAGCGGGACGCGTCGTGATCACGGCACGAGTTCGAGGTGCTGCGCGGATCGACCGACTGTGACACAGTGGCACCTGGCGGCCGCGAATCCTGACCGGCCCGGGTTGCCTTATCCACCCCGGCCCCATCACGCTCCACAGGCCATCTGCGGCGATCGTTCCGCACACTTCGATGCTCCCGGGCTTGTTCCGGGTCTCCGGACATATCGTCCGCTTCCCGAGATCGACCACGGACCGACACCCTGTGTCCACACTCCCGGCCGGTGCGGCCGGGTCATGCCTGCACTCATCCGATGTTTGGAGTGAAAACTATGGCTACCCAACGAATTACCGACGGGACCGAGCGGACGCTCATCGAGAACATGCTCGATCGCAACCGCGAAGCGCTCATCGCGACGGTACGCGGCTTGTCCAAGGCCGACGCCCGTCGACGGCTCGTCTCGTCGTTGACGACGCCGATCTCTTTGATCAAGCATAACGCCGCCGCGGAACGCGACTGGTTCCAACGGTTCTGGGCGGGTCTCGACGCCGCC
This sequence comes from Nocardia sp. NPDC002869, assembly GCF_046764065.1. Classification (NCBI taxonomy): domain Bacteria; kingdom Bacillati; phylum Actinomycetota; class Actinomycetes; order Mycobacteriales; family Nocardiaceae; genus Nocardia; species Nocardia sp. NPDC002869. The sequence continues at coordinate 67,237 of NZ_JBKOOL010000002.1, read as the reverse complement.
GAATGCGACGGCTACTCGAACGGTGACGAGGGCACCTTCGCCGTCGCCGACTACGAGACGGTGGACGAGGTGATCGCGGAGTTCGAACGCGCCAGTCGGCGATCACGCCTGATCGCCGCTCGCTTCGGGCTCGACGAGACCAAGGACAATCCTCTCGAAGGAACGGTGAGCATGCGATGGACGCTGCTCGCCATGATCGAAGAATTCGCCAGGCACGCAAGTCACGGCGACATCCTTCGCGAACAGATCGAACAGTCCATATCCGAGCGGTCGAATTCGTGAACCATCGTAATCAGCGGGTACGAGGCCGCCCGGCGAGGGCGCCCAAGGGCGCGGCGAACCGAACTTGCCGGGATGGTATCGATTCCCGCGGGAGCGGTGAGCGGGACGCCGCGCAGCGCACCGCATGTGGTCCGGCGGGCGATGAGGCTGTCGAACGGTTCGACGAGTTGCTTCTCGAAGCATTCGATTCGGGCGGCGGCCTGCTGCTCGGTTGGGTCGGCCGGCAGCTCGGCAACCGGCTCGATGCCGAGGACATCGTGCAGACCGCGCTGATGCGGGTCTATGCCACGAAGCCCGACGTCACCACTGTCGCACAGCTGCGGGCATACCTCTGGACGGTCACGAGGAATCTGGTCCGTGACGCCTGGCGGCGCGCGGCACACGACCGGGAGCGGATCGATACCGATGGCGACGAGCGCCTGGCCCTTCTCGTCGACTGCGCGGGCCTGAACTTCGAGGACATGGTCGTATTGCGCCACACACTGGCCCAGGCGCTCGACACACTGCCCCCGCGCGAGCGCGAAGCGGTGGTCCTTCGGGCATACGTGGGCAATACGTATGCGGAGACCGCGCGCATCATGGGAGTGTCGACCGGGACAGCGAAGAGCTACGTGCACGACGCTTTGCGGCGGGTGCGCGATGGGCTGGATCGGCGTGCCTAGCCGGGACGCGCAGCCGCAAACAGATCTACACGCCTTCCGTCAATCGAGGTCCGGCGATGCGACCGGCGTCCCGGCACCCGCCCGTCAGCGCCGGTTTGCGCGGTGATGATGCCGGCGTCGGGGGAGTCGCCACCGTACATACCGTCGGCCGCCAGCGGCGACAGTTCCAGGAACGGGCTGCCGGGGTAGAGGAGTTGGTCGACCCGGTCGCGCGGGAGGAGTTTGCCGCGGGCGATGTGCCGGTGCCGGGCTTTCTCCGTGCCGCCGAGGGCGGTGGCGGCGAGCCGGCGGCGCAATTCGGCGACCAGGGCGAGGTTCGCGGTCCGGTTGTCGCCAGCGGGCCGGGTGCCGGGCGCTGGGCTCGCGGTTCGGGTCATCGCGTCATCCTGACGTCTGAGTTAATCGCTGATAACTGGAATTGAGGTCAATCTCGACCAGCTTGAGTTTTAAGCTCTGAGCTGGCTTTTTGTGGAGTTTCTGCGGGGTCGTGGCCCGGCCTTTCTGGGAAGGTTTCTTGTTGCTGGCGGTCTTGATGTGCACGTCGTAGCGGGGTGCTGGTCGTTGGTTACCGTGGCCGGCTGGGCGGCCGGGTCCGGGGCGGGAGGGTTTCGGTGCTCTGGCGGGACAGGCGACTTTCCGGCGGAGGTGCCGAAACCCGCGACGAACGCGTGCGGGTGTAAGGCGGTGCGGAGCAACGTGTTTCTCCCACGGACGTTTCAGGTCGACGGTGAGAGTGCGGGCAAGACGCAGTTGGGTGTAGGCGGCCAGCAACAGCCAGGTCCACCGGTCGGCCGCAGCCGGGTTCCGGGGTTTCGGGCAGTTCCAGCCGAGGGTCTGTTTGAGCATGCGGAAGGTGTGCTCGATATCGAACCGCCGCAGAAATACCTGCCACAACACCTCGACCTCTGCGGCATCCAGGTCGAGGACCGAATGCCACAGCCAGATCGGTTTCGGTATGGCGCCGCTGGGAAGCCGGTCGACGTCGAGCCGGATCACCGTGCCTTCGATAACAGGCAGTTTCCCCACTCGAGTTACCCATGAACAACGATGAGTGAGCCTGGGATGCAGACGATTCCATGACCGCGCTGTCGCCCGACCGTAGAGGCGAGTCTCGGTGGTGACAGCGGTGTCGGGTTCACCCCAGGTCGTCTGATCACCGAAAACGAACTCACCGCCGTGACGTGGTGGACGGCCGGTGGTCCCGGGCTGCCATGTGGGTGCGCGGCGGCGCAGAACCCGGTCCGACCGCATCCGCGCCAGCACGGCCACGGGCAGATCGGCCAGCAGGAACGCCAGCCGGGGGGCGTCGTAGCCGGCGTCGGCCACGATCCAGATATCCGGATCACCGGGGCACCGGTGTCCGGCCTCGATCAGGTTGCCGATCACAGTGCGCAGCTGGCCGGCAGTGACGGTCGCGGCATCGTCTCCCGGCGCCAGCCGCACCGCGTCCAACGGTGCGGTCCAGGAACTACGCCCTGATTCCAGAGCGGCGACCACCGAATACGGCCAGCCCGGGATCATCTGCGCTGTGTTCTTCGCCCGCCCATAGGTGTGACACAAGATCCGTTGTGGGCAGGTATGCGCTTCCGGCCGCAACCACGAGGTTATATCGACCGCCAGAACCAACCGGCCGTCCGCGGCGCGAGGCAGCGGCACTGAAACCAGCGCACGCCGCAGCCGAGCGATGTCGATCCGGCCGCGGTCCAGGGCCGCATAGACGCTGCCGTGTCCTCGGCGATGCTCACCGATCAGCGACAGCTCCGGCAACGATCGCACCGGCCCGTCCGCGCACAACACCGCATCCGCCAGATCGAACGCCGCATCCGCCCGCCGAAGCAGGCACTGGTAGAACTCCCGCCGAAACCCCGAAAGGTCCCCGGCCATGCCAGCGCAGCCGCTGTCGTGCACACTGTTCAACTGAAGCCCTTGGTTGTCGAAAGTCTCTCTGTCGCAAGAGGACATGATCAACCAAGGGCTTCACCCATGACCACCCGGGGACACAAAAAGCCAGCTCAGAGCTTAAAACTCAAGCTAGGCTGGTGCGGACACATCGCGCCTACGCCACGGTAGCTCGCGAGAATCCGAAAAATGCCTGAGCACAGGGGGTTCGGGGTGGCTCCGGCGGTACGGCGCAACGCCGTCGGCGCAACACCGAGGAAACGGATGTTGCGCCGACGGCGTGATCGTGTGGGCCGGAGGTCCGATGCCGTTCCGGGGGAGGCGCACCCGTGCGCAGCCGCATCGACCGGTTCGCTGTCGAACACCGGTGCGGGCACAGTACGCCGATGTCCTCGCTCGACTACCGGTATCGGAGCAGCGTGAATCAGACCGCCTTCACCGAATGCACCTGGGTGGCGACCGTGGCGGGAACATTGGTCTGTTGTCCGGGCCCGGCCCGGAAGATGACATTGCCCCGGTAGTTGTATTCGGTGAAACCGTCCCAGAATCGACCGGTGCGGTTCCAGATCGAATACGCTTGACCATCGATGTTCTGCAGGCGCAGATCGGTGGAACCGAGTTGGAAGTACGCGATCCGCCCACCTCCGTTCGACGCACTGAAAATGCAGAAGTGCCCGTTCGGGCACCGGTCGTACCCGACAGCCGCCTGGGCGGGGGCGGCGGTACTCGCGAACCCGGCCGCACCCAGGACCAGCAGCGCTGCCGCGGCGAATTTGCGCAATGTCATTGTTTCTCCTGTTTCTTCCATTCCCTGACCCAGGGTCTTCGAGTGCCTCCGACGCTGTTTCGGGGCAGGCGTACGCGCACGGTCCGCCAGGAATATCGTGGAAAACGTTGCGCGGCCGAACTACCTGCCCCCTGCGTATCGGTTGCCTCCCCTATACAGACTCGCTCCGGCCGCGAAAGGTTGGGGCGGCACCTACTCGGAACCCCCGAGCGCGGCCGACCACCAGTGCGAAGCACACACCTGCCGTCCCGCTGGCCTGACGGCCGGAACGACTCGAACGATCGTTCCTCGGTAGGCGTGCCGATAGACCCGATGACTGTGGCCGCGGCGGGAATCCGCTGTCAGAGCCTTTCCGGCGGTGGGGAGCTGCCGTGTTGACGGATACCCTTCGGCAACTTCACCACTCGTTCGAAAGGCGAGCAATGATCTCGAACAATGTCGTCAAAACCGTCGTCGCCTCGACGCTGCCGCTGATCGCCGCCACGGTCGTCGCCGGAGGCGCTTCCGCCGACGCCGGGCCGATGGCCGATGTGCAGGCCACGCCGATCGCCGGTATTCCGCTGGAGGAGCCTCAGGACGTCACAACCAACCCAGGCGCCCAGTACCCCGATCCCGTGTTGAACGGCGCTGCTCTGGGTGCCGGTATCGGCTCGGCGGTCGGTTCGGCCACGGGTTCCGGTGGGCCGATCCTCGGTGGACTGATCGGCGCCTTGGTCGGTGCGGTGAACCCCGACGTGGTCCCGCAGGTTCTTCCCTGAACTGACCAGGCAGCGTCTCAAAGTGGTAGATGTTTGGGGATCGCCGCTGTGCGGCGATCCCCCACTCGTGTGTTGAGAACCATTGCCTGCGTTGGTGTGTCGATGACCGGATGCAAGCGAGGTCTCCGGTAAATGGTTCAGCGACGAAGAAGAACCTGAATACCTGAGACCTCGTGACCAGCGTAGCGGTGGCGGGGCGCGCGGACCTGACCGATGCCCAGTGGGCTCGGTTGGTGCCGTTGCTGCCCCGACCCAAGAAGACAGGCCGTCCCTCGATCTGGGCGAAACGACAGCTCATCGACGGGATCCGATGGCGGACCCGGGTCGGCTCACCCTGGCGCGACGTGCCACCGCAGTACGGGTCCTGGCAGGCGATCTATGGCCTGTTCCGGCGCTGGCAACGCGCAGGAACATGGGTTTTGCTCCGGCCTAGGCAGTGTCTCGAAGTCGAACAGCAGTCAGTGCCTGCGGGGTCAACCGGCGGCCCATCGTGGCCACGAACCGGCGCCTCTCCGCGGCCTCCAAGATCGCTTTCTGGATCGGCCGGCCGATCGTCGCGGCGTTGACCGTGTTGATCGCCTGGGCCACGACCTGCAGCTGGAGTTCGTACTCTGCGCCTTCCTGGGCGGGTTTCAGGACCTCGGCGTATCCGCCGGTGGCGCCCGCCTGCTGCCGCATCGCATCACCGAGGATCTGGACCCCATCCAGCACCGAGGTATGCGTGTTCTGCAGATCGGGCAGTTCCGGGGTCGAGAACCCGCTGAGGCCGCGCATCTTGGCACGGAGGTCGGTGTCCTGGACGCTGTAGATGCCAGCAGCGGTCTGCCAGCTCGTGGCCGCCTTCTGCATCAGGTCGGTATTGCCGTCGATCCACTTGGTGGATCCCAGGAGCTGGATGCTTGTGGGCGACTGCTCGGGATCGGAAACCGAGGGCTATGTGACGGGAGCGGTCCTCCGTTGCCTTGTTGACCTTCGCCGATCTCGGGGAATACGCTCGACGACAACCGAATTCGCTTGTCCTTGTGGTGGGGAGGGAGTTCGGATGCCGGATGCAGGGTCGATTCAAGCCACTCCTGCAGAAGACTCGGCCAGTCGACTCCTTCGTCGTATCGGACCGACTGAACGGGCCCGCGTCGCGTCATATCCGGATCGCGTACACGCCGTGCCCGCCGTACACATAGGCCCGCTTGTCGGCGACTACGACCGAACTACGTGCTGCGGCGGGGTCGCGTTCCCATTGGCCTTCGTCTATGGCAGTACCGATGGTGCACTCCCAACGGCTCGTGCCGGTAGCCGAGTCGAACGCGTGCACTCGAGATTTCCACACCGCGAACACAGTGCCGTCGGCAACGCAAGGCGCCCCCAGGTGCCCCGGGCCACTGACATGCGACCATCGTGCCCTGCCGGTTCTGCGGTCGAACGATTCCAGCGCTGTGCTCGGCGCTCCGCCACCGCCATAGTTTTCTGGTGCCCCGCCCAGAACGATCGCGTCCCCATCAGCGACGGCGTATCGACCCCGGTTGGTGCGGAATTCGCCGCGTGTGCCGAGAGTCCACAGCCGGTCGCCGGAGGAGAAGTCGAAGACTTGGATCTGCGGCTGGTTCAACTTGGAAACCACCACGGTGTCGGCGGCGATGGAGGGCCGGTCGAGGGGGTCGTAGTCGCTCGGATCACCCACAGTGGCCCGCCACCGTATCGCGCCACTGGCGGAATCCAGGACGAAAAGCGAATCTCCTTGGACAGCCGAGATAACACCGTTCCCGGCAGTGAAGTACATCTGGCCGCCGATGCCACTGTCAGTGGTGGTCGTCCAGCGTGGGGTACCGCTCCTGGCATCGAGTGCAACAACTTTGAAGCCGGGCAGCGACCCCTCGGCATAGACATATGGCGGGTCGTTTGTCGCGCACAGGTTGTAGGTGCCATCGGCGGCTGCGGTCGCCCATCGCCGCGCTCCGGTAGTCGCGTCGAATCCGATCAATGAGCTGTCGCCGTTGACGACCACGGTGCCAGCCACGGAGACGAGGACCTGCGAATCGCGGCCGCTGAGCTTGCCGCCGATCTCGACGCTCCACCGCACTGCGCCGGTTGCTGCGTCGAGCGCGTGCAGGCGGTTGTCCTGACCGCACATGAAGACGTGTCCGTCGGTGACTATAGGTGGCGATCCGGCACTACTGGTGTGGGGACGGATCTCGGCGTGCCAAAGAATCTGGCCAGGTGGTGATTCGGGCTGGACCTCCGGCGTATCGTCTTCGCCCGCCGACAGCTTTACCGTGGCATAGCCGGCGCCGACGAGGGCGCCGGTGCCGAGCAGGCCCGCGCCGAGCCCGATCAGCCCCTTGGTGAGCACGGTTCTGCGGCCCAGCGAAGTGGGACTCGAACTCGGACAGGGCGAGTTCGGTAGAGTATCCGCAAACTCGGTGGGCGGTACGGCGGGCGCTTCGAACGTTGGGGCCGGCGCTTGCCCCAACATCGATGTGGTTTCGAGCTGCCGGAGTATCTGTGCAGTGGTGAGCCGGGTGCCAGGATGTCCGGCCAGGCAGCCCGCGAGGACGAAGCGGAGTTTGGTTTCGGGTACACCGGTGAGATCCGGTAGCTGGGTCGTCACGCGGTGCAGGAGCGTCGCAGCGTTGGCGTCGCCGAATGGGGGACGCCCCGTCAGTGCGTAGGAAAGCACAGCGCCCGTGGAGAAGACATCGGAGGCGGCTCCGACCGGTTCGCCGGTGAGTTGTTCCGGCGATGTGAACGCCGACGGTGCGGGGAGCGGCCCGGGAAGACCGAAATCGATGACTCGAGGGCCGGCTCCGGCGACGATCACCGACTGCGGAGTGATGGCGCCGTGCGTCAGACCCGCGCCGTGGATGGCGATCAATGCATGCGTGATACCGATGGCCAGGTGCTCGACGGCCGGTAGCGGCAATGGCCCATGTTCGGTCACCAGCTCGCGCAGTGATGGGCCGGTGATGTATTCGGTTGCTATCCACGGCTGCGGAGCCTCCGGGTCTGCGTCCAGAACCATCGGCGTAAAGTCGCTGCGCACGGCCCGTGCGGCCGCGAAAACACGTTCCAGCTCAGTGCGGTCGCTGACACCGGTTCCGCGGTCCAAGTGCACCGTCTGGACGACGACAGTCTCCATGCCAGGGGCACAACCCAAATAGGTATCGCCGCGTGTGCCGGAACCCAGCCGGCCGATCAGCGCGTACGGACCGATCGTCGACGGATCGGAAGCCCGCAACGGCAGCGTGCGCGGGCCGGTCTGCGTGCCCGGCCCGACCAGGGATGAGTCTGCTGAGACACCGGCGGCGCGGTCATCTCCCAGGGCGTCCGGTTGCTGAGGCGCCCGAGCCTGCTGCCAGCGTTGCACCTGGATGATCACCGCTCCCAGGCAGCCTGCCGCGACCGCGAGCACGCCTGCCCGGATAAATTCCACTGCTATCAGCCCGTATCCGCCCACCGGCGCGTACCCGTACAAGACGTAATCATCGGTCGTTTCCGTCCGCACCGCCGGGAGGCTCAAAACCAACGCGACGAACCCGAGTACCCATCCGAGTAGCAAGAACAACCACCACGCGGTTACCCGTCCGCTGACGCTACGGCCGCGTAGGTCCAGCGCGTCCGGCGGTGTACGCAGGTCACTCGCGCGCCACACATCGGACATGATCGTATGCGGAAACCAAACATTGACCACCGGACAGAACCAGCCGCCGATCACCCAGCCGATGGAAAGCCGATGGCGTGCGGCGCACATTGCTTCGGCATTGCAGCGCGCCCGCCACAACCACGAGATGACGGTCACTCCGGCGCCGAGTTGCAGGATGGCCGAGATGATCCCAGCCCAGGTGTAGGACTGCCACTCCGTGTGTGTTCCCCCCGGCCGTCTCCAGCTTCTCTCGAAGTCCGCCAACAGTACCCAGTCGGCGATCGCACTGACGAACATCATGACCACAGCCCCCGCGACCAGCGTGATCGCCCATACCCCCAGCGTCCCGAACGGACGTATCTGCTTACCGTCGGGCACGATTGCCCGGCCCCACCCCATCGACATGTTCCAATCCCTTCAAATCCAGCGAACCACGCTGGGGCCGGTGACTATTCCGGGCCACAGTGCCACGTCATCGCATCGAGTCGAACCAGCCCCTCGACCATGCAACCAGATCGAGGCACATGGGCGACGTCACACCTCCGATTTCTTCGTCGCAACGCTGGCGACGAACGCAAGGGTATTGGTCATGTCGGACCCGCAACGGCAGGCAGCCCTCGCCCGCATCCGCGCCGGGCCGGTCAGGGAGACACTCAACTGGTCCGCGGTGAAGGCACCGACGTAGACACCCAGCGACCTATCGGCGATGCGACCGGCGATCCCGGCGTCGTCGAACGCTTCCCAGGTCACCTCGAGGGCCAGTCGCTGTTGCGGGTCCATCGCCGCGGCCTCGCGCGGTGCGATGCCGAAGAAATCGGGATCGAATGCCCACGGGTCGCCGGTCAGGAATGCCGCACGCTTGGTATACATCCGACCCGGCGCACGTTTGTCCGGGTCGTAGAACCGGCGATGGTCCCATCTGTCCGGCGGGATCTCCACGACGCCGTCGTGCTTGTTCACCACGAAGTTCCACAGGGACTCGGGAGAATCGACACCGCCGGCGTAACGGCATCCGATACCGATGATTGCGATGTCCGACACTACGGCTCCTCGGTTTTCGGGATGGAGAGTCCAGGGATCACATCAGGGCCCGAGGAGTAGTCGGGCATGGGTGCGACGGAGTTTGCCGGAGGGGGTTTTCGGGAGCGCACCCGGCGGCAGAACTGCCACCGTTTCCGGGGCGACGCCGAATTCGTCGCGAATAGCCACCTCGATCGCACGCCGAATCCGGCGGACCTGCTCGGTGTCGCTGTGCAGGGCCGATTCGGCAAGAACGGCAAAGGTCTCCGCCGGGGTGCCTGCTGCCAGGGATACCGCCACCGCGTTTCCGGCGCGCACACCGTCGACCCGGCCGGTCGCTCGTTCGATATCCGCGGGGTACAGGTTGCGGCCGGAGATGATGATGATGTCCTTGCGGCGTCCGCAGATGACGAGCTCGTCGCTCTCGGTGCGGTATCCCATGTCGCCGGTCTGGAGCCAACCCTGTGGGGTCCGGGCCGCGAAGGTGCCCTCCCTCGTCACGAATGCTGCGGTCACGGATTCGCCGCGGACCTGCAGTTCGCCTACCTGGCGCGCAGCCAGGGGCACACCGGCGCAATCGGTGACCTGGACCTCGATGCCCGGCAGCGGTGTGCCCAGGACGGCGTAGCTGCGACCGGACCGGGCCGAGCGGTGGGCACGGTGGTCGACTTCGAGTGCGGACGGGTCGACGACGTCGGCGGTCAGCCCCCGGGTCAGCTCGGAACAAGAGATCGCCAAGGTCGCTTCGGCCATCCCGTAGGCACCCACCAAAGCGGTGCCGGGCCAGCCGAATCGCGCCGCCTCCGCGACGAAGGATGCCATGGCCGCGCAGTCGATAGGCTCGGCGCCGTTGAGCGCAACACGCATCGATGACAGGTCGTACGCGTCGTCGGCCGCCCGGCTCAGCCGTCTCGCCAGCAATGTGTAGGCGAAATCGGGTGCACCGGTGATGGTTCCGCGGTACCGGTCTATCAGTTCGGCCCACACCAGCGGCGAGCGCAGGAAGTCGGCGGGCGTGACGAGCACCGCGTCCAGACCCAATTGCATGGGCATGGCGAGCAGCCCGATCATTCCCAGATCATGGAACAGTGGCAGCCAGCTGACCATGACATCGCGACCCTGCTGTAACCCGAGCCGCTGCGCCATCGCGGTGATGTTCGCGTAGAGGTTGCGGTGGGTGATGACGATCGCCTTCGGCGTGCCGGTGGAGCCCGAGGTCAACTGCAGGAACGCCGCGTCTTCTTCGGCCGGCTCCACAGGGGCGAAATCCGGCCCCTCCACCAGTTCGCTCAGCCGTAGTGCCCGTACCGGCAGGCTCCGGGGCGGTAGCTGATCGTCGAACGGGACGCCCAGAATGACGACCTCCGCTGCGATCATGCCGAGTACGGTGGCGGTCTGGTTCAGCCAGAGCGCGAGATCGGTCCGCGCCGTGGGTTGATGCAGCATGGTGACCGACGCGCCACACATCCATACCGCACGCACCGCCGGTGCGATATCGCGCGGCTCCGCGGCAAGTATCGCCACTCGCGTTCCCGGTTCGATGCCGTGGCCGGCCAGGGCTCCCGCGATCCGCCGGGCCTCGCGGTCGACCTCGAACCAGCTGCGGTGCAGCATATTCCCAGGTTCACCCACGATGATTCCCTGCTGACGGCAGTCCGAGTGGGCGTACAACTGCTGGGTGAATCTGCTCACCGGGTCAGTCCTTCTCGGCCATCAGGCGGTCATAGGCGCCGTCGTCCGCGACAATGCTGACCGCGACCAGCTCCCACAGCACCTCGTCCACACCGGCGGCGACTCGGGCCAGCTTCATATCGCGCCACCAACGGCCGATAGGACTCTGCTCGCTCAGGTAGCCGACGCCACCGAACATATGCATGCACTCCGAGAGAACCTCCTCGCCGAGGCGAGCCGCGCTGACCTTCAACGCGGCGGCAGTGCGTAGGTCGAACCCTTGGTCCGTGGCGCCCACACCGAGCAGTGCGAGCCGCACGACGTGCACCCGCGCCTGCAGGTCGGCCAGTCTCAGGCGCAAGGCCTGGTGTTCGAACAGCGTCGAGCCGAATTGGCGGCGGCGGTGCAGCCGTGCGGCGGTCAAGCCGATCGCCGCCTCGCACGTCGCCACCACATGGCAGGCGATACTGAGTCGTTCGTGTGCCAAACCCCAGTTCATGGCTGCCAAGCCGAGCCCGGGTCTGGCGATCATCGCCTCGGCGGGGACCCAGGTATCGAAACGAAGCGGCGAGGTGTTCAGGCAGGCGTTGCCCACCAGCGAATGCGGTTCACCGATATCCAGTCGGCTGGTCGGTACAGCGAACACCGCGGCGCGGGGACTCGCCGCGCTCGTATCGCCGTCGCGTACCGACACCAGCGCGACATCGGCGATCGGAGCCAAGGTGACGAACTTCTTGTGTCCGGTCAGACGGTAGCCGTCACCGTCGCGCCGGCAGGTCGACTCGGCGTGCGCCAGATCCGATCCGCCCTCGCTTTCGGTTCCCGCGATGCAGAACACCGACTCACCGCGAATACCGCTGTCGGCCAGAGCTTTCGAGAAATCGGTGGTGCCGAAGCGGCGCAGAATTGCGAGGCAGGAGTCCTGCACACCGGCGCCCGCGGCGACTGCCAATGAGCCCATCGCGCCCAGCCTCAGCGCGAAGGCGACCACTTTGGCCACGTCGGGCCTGGTGTCGGAACCCCACTTCGCGGCGTAGACGCCGCGCTCGGCGATCAACTGCACCAGTTCCTTCGGGAAGCGGCCGGTCGTTTCGGCCTGGTCGGCCAGGGCGCGGACATCGTCGTCGAGTGCCGCGGCCAGCAGGTCGTCGAACGGCTCAGGCATGGCCGCTCATCCTCGCCACCAGCGCCTCGAGGTCACCGAAGGTGCGGCAGCCCAGCACGTCCTCCTCCGGGAGTGCGATGCCCAGGTGCTCCTCGACGGCAGCCATGGCCATGCTGAAGTTGACCGAGTCGAAGCCGAGGCCGCCGATGAGCTCTGCCTCCGGGGTGAGCCGGTCCGGTGCGATATACAGATCCGTGGAAAGGATATCGATCAATTCATCCCGAAGTGAAGACAAAGATTTTCCATCCGCTCATCAGTTGGGCCCGGACCGGGCGAGTACTCATAATTTCCGGCCGACTGTACCGCCGCTTTCACCGCCCCACACCGTGCTGCCGGTGCCAACGATCGCTCATTTCGCGCCAAATTTCTTCGGTCGTAATCGCTGAATCACACGTCGGGAGTCGAACAACCCAGCCGGCGGCGCAATTCGACCACGCACGGAATCCCGCTGGAGATGTAGGAAAACCGTTGCGCTGCTATCGTTGGCGGTCACCATATCCAGAAAGACGGGCGATCCCGCACGCCACCAACTCCAGGACGAGCGGCGGTGTATCCGTATCTATTCGGGCTCGACCCTGTCGTCAGTGATCGGAAAAGCTCATCGTGAGTATTCATCGCGTCATTGCTGATCGTATTCAGCGGCGTGTCGACAGGTTCCACACCGAGAGAATCGCCGGTGACTGGGGCGGACAGAATATTTTGTACGGCCGCGCCGCCGGGACATCCGATGTGATCTTGATGAGCAACGACTATCTTGCATTGGCACGGGATCCGCGGGTCACCGGTGCAATGTCCGCGGCGCTGGACGGAAGCGGGGGAATGTTCGCCTCGGGTGCGCTCCTGCACGGTGAGCACCCACAGCTGTTCCTGGAGAAGGCCCTGGCCGGACATATGCGCGCGCCAGCGGGTGTCCTGTGTCAGTCGGGATGGGATGCCAATGTCGGCTTGCTGCAATCGATCGCGGACGCCGAAACGCCGGTTTACCTCGATCATTTCGCGCATATGTCGCTGTGGCAGGGCGCCAGGATCGCCGGTGCGCGAATACATCTGTTCCGGCACAATCTGTCCGACCACCTGCGCCGGCAGATCGGTAAGTACGGACCGGGAGTCATCGCGGTCGATGCGATCTACAGCACCAACGGCAGCCGCTGTCCGTTACCGCAGTTCTGCGATATCGCGGACGAGACCGGAAGCGTGCTGGTGGTCGACGAGTCGCATTCGCTCGGTATCGACGGCCCGGACGGCGCCGGCATGGTGGTGGACCTGGGACTGAGCGACCGCGTGCACTTCAGAACTGCCAGCCTGTCCAAGGCGTTCGCGGGCCGGGCCGGGTTCGTCGCCGCGAATTCCGCGGAATTCGCCGCGTACTTCAAGATGGAGTCCTACCCGGCGATCTTCTCCTCCACGCTGTTGCCGCACGACATTGCCGGATTGGCCGCCGCCCTCGATGCCATCCGGACCGATGAGTGGCGGAGGAACCGGCTCCGGGAGGTGTCGACCGTGCTGCGGCAGGAAATGAGCGCGCTCGGCTTCGACCTCGAGGGATCGGCGAGCCATATCGTGGCGCTGCAGACGGGACCCGACGTGCGTGCCATCGCCATCCGGGACTTCCTGCAGGAACGCGGGATCTTCGGCGCGGTGTTCTGCCCGCCGGCCACCGCTCGCCACCGCACGCTCATCCGCTTCTCGTTGCACGCGGAGCTGCGGGACTCGCAGATCGCCCGAATCGTCAGCGCCTGCGCGGGTGTCCGTGACACATTCGGTGTCGCTCCCGCCGCACCCACCGGAATCTGAGACGCACGCCACCTCCGGCATCGGCGGTTTGGAGATTCTCGGCTCGCCGGCGCGCGCGGTGTGGCACTGCGGGCTGCGATGGCGGCTGGCCGCCTGCTGCTTCGACGCGACGGGCGTGAGCAGGCTGTCGACGGTCCAGCCACCGTCGGATCAGGAGTAGATCGCTGCCATCTTTTCCTGGTACCACTGGCCGGGCGTGGTACCGGGTCCCGATTTCTCGTCGACCGATCGGAGCCGCGGCAGCGGCTCGATCCGCGCGTCGTGGTTGGGGAGGTGGAAGAACGGGATGGATACCCGAGCGTTGGAGGCGCCCTGCGGGGGGTTACACACCCGATGCATCGTGGAGACCCACCTGCCACCGGTCCAGAACGCCATCATGTCACCGATATTGATGACGAAGCTGCCAGGGACGAACGGTACGTCTTGCCAGCTGTCGCCGTGGCGTACCTGCAGGCCGCCGATGTCGGCCTCGTAGAGGATGGTGAGGCTGCCCCAGTCCGTGTGTGCGCCTTTTCGCAACTGACCGGGCAGCGGGGCGCCGGTCGGGGGGTAGTAGTAGTTCGCGACGATTGTGGAGATGTGCTGGTCGATCTTGTCGGCGAAGAATCCGCGGTCCAGGCCGAGGGCCAGGGCGAATAGTTCCATGAGGTCTGCGGCCAATCGCTCCATGGCGTCGGTGTACTCCGACCAGGTCTCGCGAAAATCAGCGGGAGTGTTCGGCCAGAGATTGGTTCTGGTCCACGGCAGGGTGTCGTCGCCGAACTGTGCCCGGAACTCGGGGCGGCGATCGCCGAGTACGTTGCAGCTGAATATTTCGCAGAGGTCGGTGGGGGTATCTTCGCCGATGCTCTTGGCGGCGCTGCCCGCTTGATACCGCAGGCCACCTGTCCCGGCGGCGGCCGAGACTTGATCCTTCTCCGCGCGGGGTAGTTGGAAGAATTCCAGCGTGGTCGCGTACATGCGGTCGATGAGTTCGGGGGCGATGCCGTGTTCGGTGATGACGAAGAACCCGGATGTCTCACACGCCGTTCCGATGGCCTGGGCTATCGCTGCCCGGCCGTCGGTGGTGTGCCTGGCGGACAAATCGATTACGGGTACGTAGCCGTCGGCGATGGTGATCGGTGACGAGTTACCGGTATCGGTATGCACTGATGTCTCCTTGTGGGTTGAAGGGTCGGGAGTAGCAGTGGGTTCAGTTCTGCAGGGTCTCGAGCTCCCTTCCGTCGGGATCGGTCGTCGGTCGGGTCTTGTCGGTGTCGAGGGTCAGCCATCCGATCAGCGCGGCGGCGATCAGGACACCGACGGCGACGGTCAGCGCCACCGAAAAGCCCTGCACCGTCGCGGAATCGGCAACTTCGGCCTGACCGCCGTGCCGGATCAGTGCGGCGGCGGCGACCGAGGCGGCCACTGTGTTGAGCAGCGCCGTGCCGAGAGCTCCGCCGAGTTGCTGCGCGGCATTGAAAGCCGCGGATGCGATACCCGCTTCGGCACTGGAGACCTGTGCGGTCGCCAAACTGGTCGCGGGAGTCATGACGCAGCCGAGACCGAGACCGATCAGCAGTTGCGCGGGCAAGAGGTACAGCAGGAAGACATCGTCGGTCTCAGCGGTGAGACGGGTCGGGATCAGCATTCCCGCCGCGGTGGCCAGCAACCCCGACACGAGCAGCACCCGCGGTGTAGTTCTGGGTAGCAGAGATCCCGCGACGACCGTAGCGCCAACGGCGATACCTGCTGCGGTGAGCAGAAATATCACACCTGCCTGCACAGGTGAGTACCGCAGAATTCCCTGCATGTAATAGGTCATGAACAGGTAGAAGCCGAACATGGCCACCTGGGCGAGCCCGATGGTGAGAAGCGTGCCACCGCGAATGCGGTGCGCGACGATCCGCAGTGGTAACAGCGGATGTCTCGTGCGTGATTCCACCAGCCCGAACAGCGCCGACAGGGCCGCGCCGCCGGCCAGTAGAAGCAGCACGACGCGATCACTCCAGCCCCGTCCCTCCGCCAGCGTGAACGCGTACACCAACGCCACCAGGCCGGCGGCGCTCGAGATCGCACCGGGTATATCGAGACTTCCCGTACTGGACCGCGGCGCATCACCCGGCAGGAAAACGGACCCGGCCAGCGCCACCGCCGCGATGGGCACATTGACATACAAGCACCACCGCCAGTCCGCATGCTCGGTGAGCAGCCCGCCGGCCACCATGCCCACAGCCGATCCACCGGCACCGACGGCAGCGAACACCCCGAAGGCCCTGCTTCGTTCGCGCGTCTCGACGAATGTCATGGTCAGCAACGACAGCGCTGCGGGGGCGAGCAGCGCGGCGAACATCCCCTGACCGGCCCGGGCGGCGAATAACAGTGCCGCACCGTTGGCGGCGCCACCGAGTACCGACGCGACCGCGAAACCGATCAGCCCGATCACGAAAGCGCGTCGGTGACCGATCGATCCACTGATCCGTCCCCCGAATAGCAGGAGGCCCCCGAAAGCCAGCGCGTACGCGGTGATCACCCACTGCCGATTCGCGTCGGACAAACCGAGCTCCGATTGCACCGACGGCAGCGCGATATTCACGATCGTCGCGTCCAGCACCACCATCAGTTGTGCTACTGCGATCACCGCCAGAGCCCACCAACGATGCTCGCCGTCAGTACTCCCGCCTGGTCTTGCTGCTGGTTCCATCTCCACCTCTCGAACATTGGTCTATGTCTGAAACGTTGGTCTAGTGATTGATCAACGTACTAGAGTGGAGGCATGGACGCGGCCATCAATGAGACACAGATCACAAAAAGCGCGAGGGGCGCTGGCCGGAAGGCAGATACGGCCGCCCGCAATGTGTGGCTCAAGCCCGCTCGCACACCACGAGACGAACCCACGCTCAATCGGGCCCGGATCGTAGAAGAAGCACTCGCGCTACTCGACAACGAAGGCATCGAACGGCTGACCATGCGGCGCTTGGCCGAACGCCTGGGACACGGCTCGACAACTCTGTATTGGCACGTCGACACCAAAGACGATGTGCTCGACCTGTGCCTCGATGCCATCTACGGCGAGGTGTCATTACCCGAGCACACTCGAGATTGGCGCAGCGACATCACCGTCATGCTCACCGGCTGGCGCACGGTCATGTTGCGGCACCGATGGTCGACCACCCTGGTAGGGCGTCCAATGATCGGACCGAACATCCTGGCGCACATGGAGTTCCTGCAGGCCGCACTGCTACGCGCCGGACTCACCGACGCACACCTGGCCGCGGCGACCTGGGGGTTGTACAACCTCGTCATGGGCTCGGCAGTTTCGCGTGCCGGCTGGCTCATGCCGGCCGAAGAGCAGGCTCGAGCGCAGCAGTACCTGTCCGCGCACGATGACCGCTATCCGACCCTCGCCGCACACGGCTACATGCTCGACGACGACTGGGACGGTGCGTTCGCCCGGAGCCTGGACTACCTACTCGACGGCATCCAAGCGCAAATCGAGCGCGGCGGAGCCTGAGCAGCGCGTGCCTTGCGAAGGCCGGCTAAGCGCTCGGACTGGCGTAGACGTCCGCTACGTGTGCCGGTATCTCATCGCCGCCGCTGAACTGACCTCAGATAAGTTGTTATCTGCTCGGTTATCCCAGTTGTCGCATTCATTGCGCTCGAGCTCGGCGGGCGACGGGCGGGGGAGTGGTCTCCACCGACCCGCGGATTGTGGCCCTGCGTCCACAGGGTGAAAGGGCGCGTGTGGTCGATGGCGGTGCCGCTGCGGGAATACGTTGACAGGTGACGAGTTCGATCGACGAGCGAAGGGGGCTCCCGGAGCCCTGCTCCGGGAGCCTCGCCGGTTCGCCGCCCGCCCATTGGGAACCATTCCCGATATGGCGCCGGTCCATGCCAACACGCGACTATCAAACAAGATCGAGATCTCTAGTGGTGTCTCGCGGCTGACGTCAGCGAGTTTGCTGGTGGCCAGCATTTCTCGTAGTTTCGACAGGCTCCAGGTCGAGAACGGCCGGCCGAGATCACGAGGGCAGCACCGGGCGATGCAGGCGATGCGTTCACCCGTCGCCCGATCCACCTTCGACGACCTGCCCCCGCTCCATTTTGGGTCCAATGCCTCGAACCCCCCGTTCGTTGAAGTCATGGATCACGTGCCGCACATAGCCTTCCGAGACCTGCATCAACCTTGCTATCGCCGGGACGGGTTGATGCTGCGCTGAGGCCATCACCACAATCGCGCGACGGGCGCTGATCGGCTGCCGGCTCGTTTTGGTGATCTTCTGCAACCGGCGTCCCTCCGCCGGAGACACCTCCCGCACAAACACTTCTGGCTTCCGAGCCATCGACACCACCTCCACCGGCAGCATCGCCGTCGGCGAACGCACGATCAAACCGATACCCCGGATTACCGACACGACCTATCTGGACGGGGCACTAGGTGGGCACGCCAGGGCGGGCCAGTGTGGCGTGCGGCGCAATTGCGAGCGCGCCGTGGCGATCATTCCGGGTGCCGCCCATCGGGTGAGGTGGTCCCATGCCGAGGCCATGTCGGGTTCCAGGATGAACAGTCGGCCATCGCAGCGGGCGAGTTGCGTTTCGTATCGGTCGTTTTGGAACTCCAGCCGCCAACCCGGCCACAGCCGTGGCCAGCCGGAGCGCAGACCGGCGAGTTCGCGAATGGTCCACACCATCGCGTGCCGCGCACCCAGGTCCAAGTGCAGTCCGCTGGTAGGTGGATATGGCAGCTCGGTCACCACAGCGGTGGAGGACAGTGCGGTCGTCAGCGTCACACCGATCCCGAAGGCGGAGTTGTCGAAGTTGTACAGGTGGTATGCCCGTAACGGCGCACCAGGCTCCACGGCAAGCGTAACGAGCAGGGAATCGTCCGGCTCGTCCGATTCGGGGTCGAAGTAGACCGGTGACCTGTCGTGCCAAGGCTCGCTGAATGTCGGTCCTGAACCGTAGTTGTCACCGCGGTACCGATCTCCGAGATACCGCACAATGTCGTCGATACCTTCGTAGGCCCATCGGAGCTCCCATCCCGGCCATGCTTGTGCAAGCAACGCATAGTATGCGGCGCGGTAGGCATACTGCAGCTCGCCTGAACTCGGAGTCAGCACGTCCTCGAACCACGACATGCCCAGCCGCCCGGACAACGCAAGCACCCGACGTCGCACATCGATCAGCACCACGGCTTCGCACCAGGGGTCGAAGTCCTCGACCGACTTCTCTGCCCGAGCCCACCGAATCGTGTTGTCCGGCCCCACAAGCAGGATCTGACCTATATGCCTGGCAGCGTGCGGCCCGCAGTACATCGTCGCCGTAGGTCCGTCGACAATAACGAAATCGGCGGGATCTCTCACCCATCTGATGGTATGCGCTCCGTGCCACACCAGCACAAGCCTGGATCCACGCCTGGAACGAAGACCCGAAACCGTTTGTATGGACCAAATCTGCCGACCAGATCCTCCGACAGCCTCGCCCACTACTGCCAGAAACTTACGGCGCTGAACAACGACTCAGATCACTAGCAGAGTTGAAGCCTCACCGTTCCGATGAAGCTCACGAGTGCCGAATTGCTTCGAAATCATGGATCGGGTGGGGGAAGTCGTTCGTTGTTACCTTGACGATGGCGAAGGGCTCAACCTCGGCAGTCGACCGGAGTTCGGCTGCGCGAGGATCGGCGGCCGGGCTCGGCCACCCATCGGGGAAGTCGGGATGGACTTCCTGGAAGTACCGCCTGTCCAAGACGTGCACATACCCCGTGTATTCGCCCAGGCTCGCGGTATCTGCGCCCTCGACGCCGTAGGAGACACCGCCGTCCTCGGTGGCACGGTATACACAGCGCGCCCGTCCCTTGAACAGCGACAAAAACATCGGGATGTCATAGCCGGTGTCGACGCAGATGGCAGGTTCGCCATCGGGATACCGGCGCCCCCCGCTGTCCACCCAGGCCATCTGCCGGGGTTCGAGCCGGTGAATCGGTTCGGCGCTGCCGTGGAAGACGATACGGTCGCCGTACCGTGAGATGAGACCGTCCAACGCCTGCCGGCCGCCGAGCATGACCGGCCCGTCCTCTCCAGGCCGGGGCACCTCAGGATCAGAGGTCGCTATGCCGTGAAAACTGTGTGGTCCCAGGCCCTCCGGGAAGGCCGGCCGTCCCGAAAAGTCTCGGTCGACAAGGATCTGCCCGACTTTCCGCGAACCGTCCGCCGCCCCGGCGGTGATCTCATGAAGCCTGTCGGCCAGCTGACGGAAATCACCGGCCAAGCGGGCGGCAATCTCCTTGCAAGCAGGGGGGAGCCCTGACATCTACGTACGCGGCTTCCTGCTTCAAAGTTCAGCTCGGACCTTGGCGCTGAAAGTATATTCCTCCGCCCGACCCCCTCAATCAGTTCAGAATAAGCTTCCGGAGGCAGATGACCGAGCAGGCCAGGCTCAGTAGTGCTTGGTGGATATCGGCGCGGCGTTCGCAGCGGGTTCGTAAGCGCTTGAAGGCGTTCAGCCATGCGAAACCGCGCTCGACCGGCCATCGGAGTTTCCCCGATCCGGAGCCGTGGCCGGTGCTGCGGCGGGCGATGACCGGGTGATGCCTCGGGCCCGGAGCATGCGGCGGTATTTGGCGTGGTCGTAGCCGCGGTCGGCATACAGATGCCGGGGCCGGCGCCAGGGGCGGCCACGACGGCCGCTGATCGCGACCAGCAACTCACTGCCCTACACCTATGTCTGACGGCCCGATTGCGTTGCGGTCGCAGGTAGGGGAGCGTCTGTCGATGTTCGAATTCGACTGCGCGGCGTCCGCTCTACACATGGGCGCAGGTGCAAGGCCATATCCGTAGGGTTTTCGGGCGACTACCATTTTCGCCATCATTTTCATGGGACACGAACTGACGACGAGATGCACATCGATCGGTTCGAGGGTGGGCAAATCCGGCCGATGTGAAGGTGCGCTGACGCCGAGTCTCATCGGCGACGGTGTTCACCGGAACTCCGGCCCCGGCGGCGTGCGGTGGCGTGGATGGTGCTTATCGAGGGCAGCTCGGTCCAGGGATCGCCGCTGCCGACCGACACCCTGGACCGGGGCCGGCAGCAGAACAGCAGTGAGCGCTGAGGGCTGTTCCAGTGCCGTCCGCGCAGAGCGCGCCAGCGCCGGCCCCGGGCAGATGGCGGGCACCGGGTGCGGCGACGTGCGGCGAACTCGGTTGCGGTCATCCTCATCGTCACCGTGTACTTGATCGCACCGCGCGACACGTCGGTATCGCGCGAGCGGTCGATTTCGCGGAATCCCAGGACCCCGTGCAGGCACAGGGAACCGAGATTGCCACTGTGGACGGTTACCTCACATCGACGGAAACGGTCCTGGTTGAACATGTTTCCGAGCAGCACGGTGATCGCGTCGGCGGCGTAGCCGCAGCGGACCGATTCCAATGCTGTAGCCGAACAGGCCGGCAACCGGATCGGTGTGCACAGACATCGACCCGACCAGCATCCGGCCATAACGGGTTTCGATCGCCAGCTGCGGGTGCTCGCAGTCGGTGGCCGCAGTGCGGTGCGCCGCCCCATGCCGCTGCCCGCCGACCTCGGGGACTGCGCGCCCCGCGGCAGAGTGCCGATCGAATCGGGCCAGGGTACGAACATCAGCGGCGTCGACCCTGCGCAATCGGATCGTGTTTCCCGTCCGGCTCGACGAACCTGATGATACCCGGCGGCCGTGATCCACCGGATCGCTGTAGCATGGCCCGGTCGACATCGGTTCCGCCATACCGGGGTAGAGCTGACGCACTCAACACAGCACCGACGCCGGCAAGCGACAAGCATGGGCCGGGCCGGCCGTCGACACAGATCACGTAGAGGTCGCCGCGGCGGCAAGATACGATCCCGGCCCCGCGGTGCCTGCCCCGAGCCCGGAGATGCTCCGCGACCTGCGGAGCTCCCGGGCTGCGACCTCCCGGCCCGCCGTGCAGGGCCGCATCCACCCTGTCCGTCATCAGCGAGCTGCCAGGTCGAGTAACCCGTGCAGCCGGGGTCGGTTGCGGTTTCGCCGCCGCGCGCGCGATCGGGTCACAGGAAATCGGCGAGCACCTGGTTGAACCGTTCGGGCTCCTCGGAGAACGGGGCGTGACCACTGTCCGCGAAGCGCGTAACGGTCGCGTTGGGCAGTTGCGTGGCCATCCACTCGTCGAGCGGGCCGGGGAAGATCTTGCTCTGGGCGCCGTACACCAGCAGGGCCGGCACCGTGACCTCCCGCAGGACCGCCCGGAGATCGACGAAGGCCATGTCATACCAGATGGCACAGGCGGCAGCCGTGGACATCTTCATCGTTTCCGCGTAGATCGCATCGATCACGTCCTCGGGCGGTGTCTGCGCGAAACACGCGGCGATGAACGGCTTGATCACCAGCGGGCGGGCATGCCGGACGGCTTGGACGAACAGCGCCAGGTCATTGTCCGAATAACCGCCCTGCAACGGGAACTCCCAGTCCGGACCGTCCAGGAAACGCGGCGACTGGTCGATGAACACGACCGAACGCAGGCGCGCGCAACCGAACTGCTGCACATACGCGAGCGCGACGGCGACCCCCATCGACCATCCGGCCAGCGAGACCTGTTCCAGCCCCAGGTGTGCGATCAGGCCGTGCACGTCCCGGGCGTACTGGGCGAGCGTATGCCCGTCCTCGGTTTTGCCCGAGGCACCGTGCCCGCGCAGATCGACCGTGATCACCCGGTGCTGCTCGGCCAGGGCAGGCACATTCTGCGCCCAGAAGGTGGAGTTCATGGTCCAGCCGTGGATGAGCACGACGGGTCGGCCGGAGCCGTGGTCCTCGTAGTACAGCGGCACTCCGTCGGGCAGTTCAAGGTACGGCATCGATACCTCCGGTTCGTGGGTGGGCTCCTACGATGACCGGACCCCGACCTCCGGGCCAGCCCCGGCCGCACGGTTGCAGCAACGTTGCAACGTCGTTCCGGGTGTTTGTCCACCATCCCGCTCCGTGATATTCCTCGGAGGAGGCCCCGGCAACGCGATCGCCGCCGGGCGCGGATCGCACTATCCCGAGGCAGGCGCATGGTGGGGACAGAAAAGAGTCGGGCGGTGCGGCCGGACGTGCGGGCTTCGTGGGACCGGGCCCGACATCGCGGTCTGCATCCGGACCGACATCTGCCCGAAGTGCGGCTCAGCACAGACGAACTCAGATCCGGGCCGCGTGACCGGCGGCTGGCCGCGGCATGGCCGGTGTTGTTCGCGAGCCTGGAGGCGGTGGCCACCGAACCGGGCCATGTCCTGTTCGGCGGCGACGCGGAGGGGCATCTGCTCTGGGTGCACGGTGACCCCGCGGCCCGCCGGACCGCCGAACGCGCCAATCTCGTACCCGGCGCGCGCTGGCACGAAGCCGAGGCGGGCACCAACGGAGTAGGTACCGCGCTGGCGCTCGGCCGGGCATTCCAGGTACGCGGACCCGAGCATTATCTCTCGGTCGCCGCCGATTTCACCTGTACGGCCGCCCCGATTCGCGATCCGCGCAGCGGCGCGGTGATCGGTGTCGTCGATGTGACCTGCCGGACGAGCAGTGCGAATACATTGGCCCTGCCTCTGGTGACCGCCGCCGCGCGGCTGGCCGAGGCCCATCTGCGTGAGCTGGCAGGACGCCGCGACGCCGAGCTGCGGACCCGCTATCTCGACCGAGTACTATTGCGGTCCGGTGACCTCGGGGCACTGATATCGCCGGACGGCCATGTCCTCTACGCCGCTCCCCCGGGCTGGCTGCCGTCGGTGTGGCCCGAACCGGTCCGGGACGGTGAGACGGTGCTGCCCGGCGGTCGCCGGGTCGCGGTGGAACGGCTGGCGCCGGGCGGACCGTACGCGGTCCATGCACTGCCCGAGGACGCCACCGAGCAGGTGCCGCAGGTGGTCGCGCTGGGCCGCAACCGGGTCGCGCTGTGGATGGACGGCACGGTACACGAACTCAGTCCGCGGCACAGCGAATTGCTGGTGTTGCTGCTGGCGCACCCGGCGGGTTCGACCGCGGCGGACCTTGCCGGGGGTCTGTACGGCGACACCAGCAAGACGGTGACCGTACGCGCCGAACTCGCGCGCCTGCGCCGAATTCTCGGATATCGCCTGTCCTCCGATCCCTACCGGCTGGACCCGCGGATCTACTGCGATCTCCTTGCGGCGATATGCGACAACAGTTCCGCCGAACCGTTCCGAGGCGGCACCGATATGCTCCCGGGCTCCACCGCACCCGGCATCCAGCGGCTACGGCAGCGGCTCCAACACTGGGCCCCGGCCCCCGTCAGGACGGCACCAACGAACTGAGCCGGACAGCAGGGCTCACCCCAGCGTGATTCTCTGTATGCCGAGGAGGCCGCCCTGAAATGCCGGTCTCGATGATCTGCCCGCCGAAGGTGAGCTCGAAGATCCGCTTGATCGTGTGCCGCTGCTTGCGGAGCGCGTCCAGGTCCGCCCGCAGTGTCTCGTCGATGAATGGTTTGAACGGATCCAGCTTCGACGCCCGCGCCGGATATTCCTTGCGCTTCTCAGGGAACGCCGAGGTCAGCGCAGCATTGACCGTGTGATAACCGATAAACCCACTCACTACAGGCGAGTCACCATATTATTTTCGGTCAGGACAGCGGTTTCTCGAAGGGGATCAGACCTTTGTCGCGGGCCTCAGCGCCGCGACTGTCTGTGATTTGAGAGAATCCGTTGGCTCGATACAGCGCGATGGCCTCGGGTTGCTTTGGGCCGGTAGTCAGGTAGAGCCGACGGTATCCGTGTTCACGCGCAGCGGCTTCCAGCTCGAATATGACTTTGCGCGCCAGCCCTTGGCGCCGGTATTTTTCCGACGTCCACATACGCTTCAGTTCCGCTGTTTCGCTGTCAAATCGCTGGAACCCTCCGCTCGCTACGGTCGTACCGTTTGGATCCACTAGCACCAGCATCCTTCCGTGCGGTGGTTCAAGACTCTTCGCAGGATGGCGTTTGAGATGGGCTAGCACCTCGGGGGTGGTAGAGCCTGGGTAACCGAGCCCGAGTAGCGTGTCTCCGTAGCGTTCCGAGTATTCCTTGGCCAGCGCTTCCAGAACAGGCTCAAACAATGGGTCGGTCTGGCTGACATATCGTGTTTCGACCCTGTCGGCAAGCCTGTCCTTCTCCGTGCCCTGTTCCGGCGTTCTCGGTCTCTCACCTGGTTCATTGGCCTCGTGCGGACCACTCCTGTCGAGCTCGGATACGATCTGCTCTTCTTTGTGCGTGACCCGTTCGAGGCCGCCCCGTATCTCGTGCGGGAATTCTTGGTGCATTTCGCGGACTCGCGGGGCTCCTCTGCCGACAAGCGCGTCGACGAGACGCTTGGTTGCCTGCAGCATTTTCGCGATTGCCTCGCCGCCGCCCAACCCGGTCATCGATGTTTCCCGTCGCCGTGACTGTCAGGCAGCCAGATCAAAGGTGGTGAAGTCGACCTCGGTGAGCGCCGGGTCGAACGGGTCGGGTTGGCGGGTGAGTTCGTCGGTGGCGTAGGCGCCGAAGCGGCTGATATGGGCACGCAGGTACGGCGACAGCGCCGCCAACTGGTCGGCGGTGATGGTCCAGCCCTCGGCGACCAGGCTGTGGACGACATCGGTGATATCCAGGGTGTTATGGAAGATGACCAGGTTGGCCAGCAGGGTGTTGAACTTGATCAGCTTCTCCGGGCGCAGCCATGGGCTCACATCCACCGCCAGCACGATCCGCCCCTCACTATCACGCGGCACCGGCAACCCCGCCACAGTCCGCCGCAGCCGAGCCGCATCGATCCGGCCGACGGACAACCCGTCGTACAACCCACCGTGACCACGGCGATGCTCGGCGGTCAGCGATAACCCGACCAGCGTCGGCACCGGCCCCTCGGCGCACAACACCGCATCACACAACTCGAACAACGCATCCGCCCGCACCGACAGGTCCCCGCCCACACCCACGCAACCGGCATCGTGCACACTGGTCAATTGAAGCCCTTGGTTATTGATTTTTCTTCTGTTGCGGGATGCATCATCAACCAATGGCTTCACCCATGATCAACCGGGGTGCAATCGACCCCGCTCAAACCTTAAATCTCAAGCTGAGAATGCCCCGGAGTGACCCGCTCCCAATAGATGTGACCAGTCGGAATTAGAGTCCCATTGGCCCTGGTGAGGGCCGGAAGGGACGATAGAGACCTGGATCACCACCCGCTCGCGACTGTGGGCCGACGGTCCTGTCGTCTACGAGGCCGCTTTCTCCACGATCCAGGCAGCACGTGGGCGCAAAGGGGGCCGAAAATCGGCCGAGGTGCGAAAAAGCCGTGTCGCCGACTGTGCCGCGATGATCACTGTGAGGGACGAATGAGCGAACCGATTCGTGGCCGGCGCACAGAGTCGGCGCGCGAACTGGCCGCCCGCCTGGGGGTCAGTCCGCGCACCATTCAGCGGACCGCGGCCGAAGCCGGGGAGGATTTCGAGGCCCGGGCCAACGACCGCCGCGAACGCATCATCGAGCTGGCTCTTGCTGGTATGACCTACGCCGAGATCGCTGCGGAGCTGAGGATCGCTCCGGCACTCGTTGCCACTCGGGTCGTCGAGGCCCGAGCCGCGGGAATCGACATTCCCCCACGCCGCC
Organism: Nocardia sp. NPDC002869; assembly: GCF_046764065.1. Taxonomy (NCBI): domain Bacteria; kingdom Bacillati; phylum Actinomycetota; class Actinomycetes; order Mycobacteriales; family Nocardiaceae; genus Nocardia; species Nocardia sp. NPDC002869. The sequence continues at coordinate 40,950 of NZ_JBKOOL010000002.1, read as the reverse complement.
GCGGCCGCCGGCCGAAGAAGACAAGCGGCTAGCCACGGCCCTGTTCGCTCATCTCACCGCTCCGCCGTAGACAAGCCGTGGGATTCCGCAGCCGAACATCGGATGCAAAAGGATCCGGGACCCCGAGGTGTCACCAGGAGTTCGTTCCGGACCACCTCAGCACCATCACATCTCTTGCATTCTGTCCGTTCACTTCCGCATCCGCACGAACGCTGCGCCGCGGCGCCGGCACATTCCGGATGACGCCGAGGTCTGCCCGCGCCCCTCGAATCTCGCGCGCTGTACCGGTCATACCTCTCGCATCCGCGATAACTTTTCGATAACGGCGGACGTGTACCGGCTGCATATCTGCCGATCTGCCTCACTCGGGACATGCCCCGGCCCGGAAGTTAACGACCAGAATGCAAGAGATTTGTCGTGCCTGAAGTACTGCCTGCGGTAACTCCCGGAAATCCGCGACCCCATACGGGAAGTTGTAGGCGGGCAATACGCTCACGGCGTGAAACTCACCGGAGACCTGCTGGACTCGCGGGCGCGCTGATCACCGCGTGCGGCCTGCTGTTGCCTGGCAGCAGATGACGGGCCATTGTCGATAGCCGGCGTCGGCAGCTTGTGAAGTTCGGCGAAGACTTGAAGGCCAAGATCACCGGTCGGCGGTCGGTAACCGTTCCTGCCGCTGCGGCCACGGCTTCGGCCGGGGTACTCACGGCGACTGCGCGGGCCGAATATCCGGTCGATACGGCCGCACCCCTGGAAGATCAGGTCGCACGGGCTGATCGAGGTGACGAAGTATCTGCGGCGCGATGTCGAATCCACCCAGCGGAACATCGAAGAGGTCCGCGGCAATCCGGCCGTCACAGCGGACGACGTTGAGACCGCGATCGCCGAAGCATTGTCAGGCCTCGAGGACACCCGGAAAATCTCGGCGATTCGAGACCTCCGTTTCGCGCTGTTCGGCATCGGTGTCACCGCTGTCGGACTCTTCCTGGGTCTGTTCGGGTAGCCGCAGCTCTGCGGGATCCGGGGTGGCTTCGGTCGTGAATTCCGGCATCAGGTAATCGCGAATCTCGGCATCGGCCCGGGCAGCTACAGCTCGTCTTCTGATCGCGAAATTCGGCACCACTCGAGCGGGGCATCGACCGGGTGATGCCTGGTCGGTTTCGATTCTCATCGCCCGGGCATGAGAAGGACGAGAAGCCCGGTCGAGGGCTCGGTGTCAGTAGGATCCTCGGCAACGATAGGAGTTGCATGTCGGAGGTTTCGCAGCTGACGGCGGTTGATTCTGCGGGCGTGCTCTGGCCGGTCCTGCTTCGTCCGGGGGAGCTGTCGGTGACGCGGGTCGAATTGGTGGGTCAGGGCGTGTTCGGATCGGTCGATGACGACTACCTGAGCCGTCTGCTCGCGGTCCGCGAGTACCTGGAGGAGCGGGGGCAGCTGTTGTGTTGTCAGGGAGCTCGGCCGGATGTGTGGCCGTCGGGCATGTTGCGGCAGTTCGATAATGGTCGGCGGGCATACGTTCTCGGCCACGATCAGCGTGGTGACGAGCTCGAGACAGTGGACATCTTCGCGCCGGCGCCGGCCGAGATGGTCGTGAGCGTGGCTGAGCAGGGCAAGGCCGTCTTCGCGTTCTATGGTTTGCCCTGGCGGGGAGAGTAGCTGCTCGTCTGGACTGCCATGCTCGACGCTCCGATTGCCTGACGGTGATGTTCGGATTCGTGATCGTAAGAATCGCTCACTCGGCGGCGGTGTCGAATTCGCGATCAGCCGCCGCCGAGATTCACGATCAGAGCCACCGGGGAGTTGAGCACGGAGGAAAGCGCTGCCGCGTCGTAGTCCGGCGTATCGGGCCCAGCGATTTCGACCCCTCTCCTCCTCGGCGGCCGTTCATACCCCCGATCCGTGACTGTTCAAAAACATGTCGTTGAGCCTGGTTGTTCAACAACAGATGAACGCCCTTTTATGTACGATTGCCGAGTGACGAAGACCGATGCGCTCGAACCGCTTTCCCTCGACGGCGATGCCCTGGATCCGATCGGCGGGGGAGGGGCCTTGATCGGGTACGCCCGCGTCTCGACCCGCGACCAGACCCTCGATCGGCAGACCCGGGCCTTGAAGGCCGCCGGGTGCAAGAAGGTGTTCGCCGACAAGAAGTCCGGCAAGGATGTCGAGCGCGAACAGCTGTCGGCGTGCCTGGACTATATGCGCGTCGGCGACACCCTCGTCGTCGCCTCCCTGGACCGGCTCGGCCGCTCCCTGCAGGACCTGATCTCGATTGTGGCCGATCTCCGCCGCCGCGGTATCGGGTTCCGGTCGCTGCACGAATCCCTCGACACCACCACGCCGGGTGGGCGATTGGTGTTTCATGTGTTCGCCGCGCTGGCCGAGTTCATCCGCGAGCTGATCGTCGAGGGTACCCATGAAGGCCTGGCCGCGGCGCGGGCCCGCGGGCAGCGCCTCGGCCGGCCACCGGCCATGAGCGAGGAGCAGGTCCGGCAGGCCCGGGCGCTGCTGACCCGGCCGGATGAGTCGGTGTCCTCGATCGCGCGGCTGCTGGGGGTCTCGCGGACCACGTTGTACAAGTACGTGCCCGAACTGGGGCACGCTTCACCGATCCGGTGAAGGGCGCAGGCGACAGTGCCTGGGAGCTGATCGCGCGCCTGCGTGATGATCTGCGGGGGCTGCTTCGCCTGCGGTCCGAAGGTCACAGCGACTGGATACACCGTCGAGCCGATGGCGTCCGAGAAGCCGACCGTGTCACCGAGCGCGCCGCCGCGGAGGGAAGCGCTGGAGCCACCGGGCATGCGGATGAACTCACCGACAGCCCGGCTCTCACTGCCTCGCGGTCTGCGCGGACATCGCTCACCGACCTGTCGCATATGCCGCCGCTGGGAAACCTTTACGACGGCGCCCACCGCGGTGACCTCGACGACTACGACCTGACCGATATGCTGCGAGGGCTACAACGCCGATACGGCCCCTACCAGGTCGAAGACCTCAGCGCCTGGTATGAACGCCCGTGGGTTCGAGAGGACGGAAGCATCCACCCCGCGAACGTGGGATTCACCGCGGAGATCCGAACTCCCGACGGAAAAGACGCCGGATCGCTCATCTACAGCTTCACCCGCGACAGCCGGGGAGACCTGGTCGTCACCCACGACCTCACCGAACTCAAGGAAGGCTTCACCGGCAAAGGGTTCTCCACAGCGTTCGCCGCGTCCACCGAGGACTACTTCCGCCGATCAGGCGTCGACAGAATCGAGCTGACAGCGACCAACCTGCGGCAGGACGACTCGCTCGACGGCGCGGTCGCCTGGGCGAAAGCCGGCTACGACTGGAACACCGACCCCGAAAAGCTGGCGAAATCGGTCAACAACATGAAATCCCGCATCGATCTCCTGCTCGACGGAGAGGTCGGCGCCTTGAGCGACCGCGACATAGCCCTACTCGAAGATATGCGCACACGATTCGACCGCTCACCAGTGGAGTTCCCTTCACCCCAGGAGCTGGTCATGCTCTCCGGCGACAACACCAAACTCGGCGAAGCACTGATGAAAGGATCAACGTGGTACGGGATGAAGAAACTGTGACCCCCACCCCAGAAGAACGTGAGTTCATCCGGGCTCGCAGCAAGGCCACCTCCGACCACTTCATGCGTTTCGTCACCGAACGCGGCCTCGACACCGACCCCGACACCTGGCCCGAAGCCGACCGGCAAGAGTTCGACCGGCAAGCACGCCAACTCGCCGAAGAATGGAAAACCCGCGCCCGCGACACCTTCGGCCTGTAAACAGCCCTACACACCGCCTGGGCTTATGTCGATCCCTGCTGAACTTGCGTGCGTATAGCATCGCAAGAGCAAACTGTGAACCCGCCGCCGACCGGTTCAGGTCCGAGCGCAGGTGTCCGCTTTGCACGCGGGACTTCATAACCACGCTATGGAGGTGATCGTGTCGAACGTGGTGCCGACCGTGGTCGCGATCTACGACATCGGATTTCCGGAATCACGAAAAGTGGCCGAGTTCCGGTTGGCCGCCGACGGGGCGGTTGCGCTCACAGTCACCGATCCTGATGGTTGCCTCGTGGCCGAGCAATGGCACGAGCGAGGTATCAAGGTTTATAACCCACTCGGCCGGATCCGGCCGGCACAAGGCGCGCGGTTTCTTCGCGCCCTGCTGGACCTGCCTGCGATGAGCTACTACCGCGTCGTGGACGAGAGCCCACACCAGCCACCCGGCCTGCCACAACAACCACGACCATGAGAGGCAGCGTCACCCCAGTTCTCATCAACATCGCGGACCGGTTGACCGGCACGCTGGGCCGGGTTACCCGCTCGGTGTCGAGCACCTATCGCCGCACCAGCAGCACCGCGAGCGACGGTGCCCAAGTGCTGAAAAAGGCAAACGCGAGCGGTGCGCAACATCTGCTCGAAGAAACCCGTACAGTGCGCCAACCACATCCGTTGCGGGCGCAGAGACCAACACACAATACGAACTACCGCCCCAGCAATACCGAGTCGGCAATGGCAGCGCGACGGTTGAAAACGGATGTCGGGTTCACCGGGGATATGCGCGCGGCTGTCGGACGCAGTTCCACGAAAGTGTTCAAAATGCGATCCACCGACGGCGAGCTCAACATCTACAAACCCATCTACGGCGAGGATAACGAGGTCGGCCTCCCGTTCCTCCGCTTACCCGGTTCCCTGACCAGCAGGGAGATCGCCGCGTACCGGGTCGACGAGATCCTAGGATTCGGCCGTATTCCCCCAACCGCACGAACCGACGGCGTCATAGGCCCCAACGGGCGCCCCGCCGGCCCCGGCATGATCCAGCAATTCGTCGACTCCACACCATCCAGACCAGTCACCGACTACCCCGAGATCCAGCAACAACAAGTCGCCGTCCTCGACTACATCATCGGCTCGATGGACCGCCACCCCGGCAACTACCGCACCGTCGACCGCGGTGACCACCTCGACGTCGTCGCCATCGACCACGGCCGATCCTTCCCCATAGCCCACAAGCCCCTCGAGATCGAGATCGACTCCGACTTCGTCACCGCCCACAAAGGCCGACAACTCGATCCAGAAGTTCTGGACGCCCTACACAATGCCGATACCGACCGTTTACGTGCAGCACTCGAAGACGCGGGAAACATACATCCCAACTCCATCGACGGCGCATTGGCCCGACTCGAGAAAGTGCGAGAACTGGGCCGCATACCCGCCGACGTCAAAGTAAAGTTCTACCCCCCCTGACCATCTGGCCGGATATGGCGCGGGCCTCTGGGTCGCTACCGGGCCCTGACGGCCGCGGACCCTGCCCCTTGCCGAATTCGACTTCACCAGCATCTGGGTCGTGCACGCCCACCCACCCGGCCCAGCGTGCTCGTGCACGGTCGCCGCGGACCGGCCCACACCGAACGACGCGGGGTCGCGCTGCGACACAAGGAAGAGCTGCTGTTCGCGCCAGCACTCGACAGCATGCACGCCCCGACCGGACAGGCGGTCGCATAGATGGACCTCGGCTACGCCCGCGTCTCCACCACCCACCAAGGCCTCGAACGCCAACTCGTCGCACTCGCCGAACACGGGATCTCCGACGAGCGGATCTACGCCGACAAGAAGACCGGCGCCACCGTCGACCGGCCCGAGTTCACCATGATGCTGAAGTACGCCCGGGAGGGCGACACGATCGTGGCGACCAACCTCGACAGGCTCGGCCGCAACCTGCGTGAGTGCCTCGACCTCGTTCACGAACTGAGGGAGCGCGGTATCGGGGTGAAGACGCTGCGGGATCCCCTGCCGTTCGACACCACCGACACCTCGGGCATGGCCGAGATCGCCGTAGCGATGCCGGCGCTGTTCGCCCACATGGAGCGAGTTTTCATGCGGGAACGGGCCCGCTCACGCCCGTGAAGTCGCTGCCGCCCAGGGCAAGCAGCCCGGCCGGCCGCGCAAGCTCAGCCCCGCCAACTCGCCGCGGCACGGGCCGCGCTGCACGAGGAGCAGCCCGTCGAGCAGGTCGCCGAGGCCTTCCGAATCGGCACACCAGGGCTCGCGACGATGCATTCGCCACACGGATACGCCGCCGTCGAGCGTGATGTGTTCGACCATCGCGAACCCGAACCTCTGATAAAGCGGAAGGTTTCGTTCGGTCGAGGTATCGAGCCAACAGGCGTGCCCGGCTCCGTCCAGTTCGGTCAGGCCATGTTTCATCAGCGCCGTGCCGAGTCCGGTTCCCCTGGATTGTGACGTGGTACCGATGGTGGCCAGCAGCCATGCGCCGTCGGGCACCGGCAGCGTCGATATCCGTTCTTCGGCCGCCATCAGGCGATCGAGTCGGTCGCCGTGCAGTTCCGCGATTCTGGCCGACACCTCCGCGGTCGGTGCTGGGGTGTCGGGAGGGAGGAAGGCGATCACGCCGTGGCCGGTGGTGTCGATGTAGGCGCTCCCGTGCGGGATTGCCATGTGCTCGAGGTAGAGGCGCTGTAGCGAGGAGATGCGTGCGAGGTGAGGGCTTACCTGGCCCGCGCCGCGCGCCGTCACTCGATTGTCGAGGCGGCCGCCACGGTGGTGGCACGAGATGGACTGAGCGCGGTGACGGCGCGCGCTGTCGCGAGCGAACTCGGCGGCTCACAAGGACAGATACACCATCACTTCTCTTCGACCGATGATCTTGCGGCCGACGCGTGGCGGCAGTACGCGGCCCGCGAGGTAGAGGCCTACCGGCGCGCGGTCGTCGACCTCGACCCGCCCACCGCGCTGGCACTGTTCTTCGCCGACCTGATCGGCGGGAGCGGTGACGAGGGGCACGCGCTGGCGCGTTGGGCCGAGGCCGGTGCGCACGCTCAACTACGCGGCGCGGTCGCGATCAGCTATGTCGAAACCCTCGCTCAATTAACCGACGTCCTCACAGCCGTGCTGTCCGGCGCGCTCTCCGACGCGGCGGAGGCGCGAGCGGCCGCCGGTCGCCTCCTGATGCTCGGCGTCGGACTCGCCGGAATGACCCGGATCACCGACGACCCGCCAGTGGCAGTGCGGACGGTCATGCTCTCCGCGATTCGAGCCGAAATCCATTGACGGATGCCTTGGCCTCGATCCACCGAAGGAGTTGCTCAGTGGTCCGGACGCCGCAGGCGCGCGACACACTGGTTTTTGGGTAGCGGGTAGCTGCTGGTCTGCCCGGCCTTTCCACTGTTGCTCCTGGTCGTGGGGGTGTTTCGTGCACGACGCCATCGCCGCACTCGCCGCGCTACTGTCCGGCACGTTATGAGGCGATCAGTGCACCCGCCAGGGCCAGGATGGTCACCCAGAGGGTCGACCCGGCCGCCAGCACGAGTGGGCGGGCTCCGACTCGGGCCAGCGCCCGCAGCCGCACGCCCGTACCCAGCGCGAACATGGCAGCGGTGAGTAGCACCGTCTGCACCTCGCGTGCCACGTCGAGTGCCGTGGAAGGAATCACGCCGGTCGAGCGGACCGCCGCGCAGGCGAGGAATGCCAGCACGAACAACGGCACCAGCGGAGGCTTACGCACCGAGGCGGAGGACGCGTCGGTCTGCCCGCGCCGGATATTCCAGCTGATCGCCGCCAAGACCGGCGCGAGCAATACGACTCGGGTGAGTTTGACGACCACCGCGATAGTGAGCGCGGTACCGCCGAGCGCTCCGCCGACGGCTACCACCTGCGCGACTTCGTGGACTGCGGCGCCGGCCCACACACCGCTGGTCGCCTCGTCCAGTCCGAGGGCATGCGATGCGGCCGGGATGATAGCGATCAGCATCGTCCCGAACACCACGACCAAGGCCACCGAGGTCAGGACCTCTTCTTCGTCGGCGTCGACGACTCCGTCCACTGCGGCGACCGCGGCGGCGCCGCAGATCGAGAACCCGCAGGCGATCAACAGTCGCTGCGTCCACCCGATGCCGAGCAGCCGCCCGAACAGCATGGTGCCGGCGATTCCCGCGGCCACGATGACGAATACGAGAAGCAGAATCGCGGGCCCGAGTCCGAGGATGTCGGTAAACGTCACCTGCAAGCCCAGTAGCGCGACGCCGATCCGCAGCAGCCGCTTGGAACAGAACTGGAGTCCAGGCCGGATGCGCTGTGGAATATCGACGATATTCGCAGCGATCGCACCGACCAGGATGGCTGCCAGTAGTGGACTGAGAAAGGAAGTCCGCCGGGTGAGCAGCATGATGCCTGCAACCACGACGGCCGCGAGTATCAGGCCGGGCAGGTACTCGCTACTCCATCGTCGCGCTCGGCTCATGCGCGATCGGCGCATCGGTGCCGTCGGCGAGAGCGGTTCGCTCATCAGGTCGGACGTATTGGGCTGGGGCATGATCGCGGTGTCCGGTGCTTTCGGTCTCGGCAACCGTCCGACAGTGGCCGACGGTCGACAGGTATGACGGTTCGTGCGCCGGCGCACCGGAGTCGCTCGACTCCGATATGCCGGCCGACGATGCGGAACTACTTGGCCGGAGCCGGTGCCGGAACCTGGGCCGGGTCCTTGCAGTACGCCAGTTCCGGCGGGCATGGAGCGAGGATGGTGGAGAAGTACTGAATCGCGGAGAACAACGTGATCGGCCCGCCCGCCAGTACCACGCCGGCCATCGAGCCCACCGCGCCCAGCGTCGCCATGCCGAGTACGCAACCCGCGATCGTGGCACCCACGAACGGCAGCAAGAGGGCGATGAGCGGGCTGGAGATCGTGGCACCGATCGCCCCGCCCACCAGGCAGCCGACTCCGGCGCCGAGCACGGCACCGAGCACGGCGCTGACCGCTGCGCTGATGGCCGCACGCTGGGCGAAGACACCCAGTGCCTGGGCATCACGCGGTGTGAACGACTCGCCGATCTGCGCGGCGGCTTGTTCGACTGTGATGACCTCGGCCTGCGACGCGGGGACGACACGCTCGCCGCCATCCTTGGAAGGGGTGAGGGTTGCCGTCGTCCCGTCGATACGTGCGGCAATGGGATAGGCCATGGCGTCGATCTGGTAGCGCAACGGAATGGCGGCGATCGGCTGATCGGTGGCGTCGCGGATCAGCAGCTGGGAATCGAGCTGCTCGACCGTGCCGCCGTCGATACGCACCACGGCCGAGTCACCGTTCCTGGTTACCTCGTACCGCACCTCTGACGGCTGCGTGGGAGGCTGCGGAGCGGCGCCCGCTGTGGCGGCGGTAACGGCGACCGCCGCAGCGGCAATCACGGCGGTCGCCGCCGCTGACTTCATTCGCATAGTGGATCCTCATCTTCAGTGGTTGAGACCGAGACCGGACACTGGCAGTGACCTGTCCGGCCCGCCGGGGCACACTGCGCCCTGGGTTCCCGGTGCTCGATCAGCGACCGGAGACTGTGACCCCGCCGCCTGCCGAAGCGGCCTCGGTCCGTGTGACGAGTTCGCGTTTCAGGATCTTGCCGCTGGCGGTCATCGGCAGATCTGTGGTGAATTCGATGACGCGCGGGTATTTGTACGCAGCCAGCTGCTCCCGGCACCAGGCGATGAGATCGTCTGCGGTGACGGCGGTTTCGCGTTCCGGCACGACGTAGGCTTTGATCTCCTCGCCGTAATGCGAGTCGGGTATGCCGATGACCGCGGCCAGGGATACCGCGGGATGGGTGAGCAGGACTTCCTCGATCTCGCGGGGGTAGACGTTGAATCCGCCACGCACGATCATGTCCTTGGCTCGGTCGACGATGTAATAGAAGCCGTCGGCATCACGGCGCGCGAGATCGCCGGTGCGGAACCAGCCGTCGCGCGTAACCTCTGCGGTGGCGTCGGGGCGGTTGTGGTAGCCCTTCATGACGTTGTGCCCGCGCAGCGCGATCTCCCCGATCTCCCCGACGCCGGTGATGGTGTTCCACACCGGGTCGATCAGCCGGGCTTCGATGCCCCACACGGGGATTCCGATAGATCCGGGCCGGGGATCGCGGCCGGGGTCGGCGAACAGCGCCAGCGGAGAGGTTTCCGACAACCCGTACCCTTCGAGGATCTGAACCCCGAATCGCTGCGCGAACCGGGACAGCATCTCGACCGGAAGCGCGGCGCCGCCGGATACGGCCTTACGGAGTGTACCGGCGATCCGGTCGACGTCGACGCTGTCGTCGAGCGCGTTGAGCAATCCCCAATACATCGTCGGCACCCCTGCGAAGAACGTGACGCCCTCCTCCGAGAGGATTCGCAAGGCGGTGACGGCATCGAAGCGTGGTAGGAGCACCAGGGTGGCGCCGACCGACAGACCGGCATTCATGTTGATGGTCTGGCCGAACGAATGGAACAGCGGCAGGACCACCAGGTGGGTGTCGCGGCGTTCGGGCCGGTTGTCGAACAGCCGGTTCGCGGTCAGGGCGTTCATCACCATGTTGGCATGGGTGAGCTCGGCGCCCTTGGGGCGACCGGTGGTACCGCTGGTATAGAGGATGACCGCGGTGTCATCGGGACCGCGGGTGATGGTGTCGAAGGTGGCCGGCTCCTCCGCCATGGCCTGCGACAGGGTGTCGACCCCGTCGTACGACGCGCCGGCTCTGGGATCGGCGGTGATCAGCACCATGTTCCGGCAGCCCGGTACCTGCCGGAATCCCTTGTGTCCGTACTCGCCCATCGGAAGCTCGGGGCCGCCCTCGTAGCAGACGTAGACGCTCGCTCCGGAATCGGTGAGGTGGTAGGCGATTTCGCGTGGGCGCAACAGGATGTTGAGCGGGACGACGACCGCGCCTGCCTTGAGGATGCCGTAGTACACGATGACGAACTCCGGCAGATTCGGGCACGACAGCGCGACCTTGTCGCCGGGCCGCACTCCGCGCGTGACCAGTAGACGCGCTACCTGGTTGGCTCTGGCGTCGACTTCGGCGAAAGTCAGTCGCTGGGCGCCGAGCACGATCGCATCGTTGTCCGGGTGGCGGCGCGCCGAATCCTCCAGTAGAACAGCGAGATTGAGCACGAAATGACCTTTCGGGATTGTCCGGGCCGATATCGCATCGGCGTCGAGGGAATGCCGGGCCGGATCAGTCCGTCGTGATCAGCGGCGCGGCGGTGGCCGCCTGGATCTCGGCCGTGGTGACTCCGGGCGCGCATTCACGCAATGCCAACCCGGCGGGGGTGACGTCGATGACGGCCAGGTTGGTGATGATGCGCTGTACAACCCGCTCACCGGTCAGCGGGAGTGTGCAGCGGGACACGATCTTCGGCGCGCCGGACTTGTCGGTGTGCTCCATGAGAACGATCACCCGCCGGGCACCGTGTACCAGGTCCATCGCCCCGCCCATGCCTCTGACGAGGTGTCCCGGAACCATCCAGTTGGCCAGATCGCCGGTGGCCGATACCTGCATTCCACCGAGGACGGCGGTGTCGATGTGGCCGCCGCGGATCATGCCGAAGCTGCTCGCGGAGTCGAAGAAGGAGGCCCCGGCCTGCACGGTGACCGTTTCTTTGCCGGCATTGATCAGGTCGGCGTCGACCTCGGCTGCCGCCGGGTAGGGGCCGGTGCCGAGGATGCCGTTTTCCGAGTGCAGGGTGACGTGCACGCCGTCGGGCAGGTGGTTCGGAATGAGGGTCGGCAAGCCGATCCCGAGGTTCACGTACTCGCCGGGCCGTAGTTCACGTGCGGCGCGGGCGGCCATGGCGGTCCTGGACCACCCGAGAACCGTTGTGGCAGCGGTCATATCAGCTCTCCTGGGCGACGGTGCGTTTCTCGATGTGCTTGTTCTGCCGACCGGTGTGCACCAGGCGGTCGACGAAGATGCCCGGCAGGTGCACCGCGCCCGGGTCGATCTCCCCCGCGGGGACGAGTTCTTCCACCTGCGCGATACAGATGCGTCCGGCCGTGGCGACCGGCGGGTTGAAATTGCGGGCCGACTTGTCGAACACCAGATTGCCGTCGGTGTCGCCGACGAGGGCGTGCACCAGGGCGTAATCAGCGGTGATCGCCTCCTCGAGCACGTAGCGCCGGTCCCCCCACCGGCCGCCGAAGGTACGCACCTCTTTGGGCGGCGAGGCCACCGCGACCGAACCGTCGGGCGCGTACCGCCAGGGCAAGCCGCCTTCGGCGACGGGAGTGCCGACGCCGGCCGGGGTGAAGAACGCCGGGACCCCCGCTCCGCCCGCGCGCAGTTTCTCGGCGAGAGTCCCCTGCGGTGTCAGCTCGACTTCGATCTCACCGGCCAGGTACTGGCGGGCGAACTCCGCGTTCTCCCCCACGTACGAGGCGACGATTCGGCGAATTCGCTTGCCTCTCAGGAGGATGCCCAGTCCGATCCGATCGGTCCCGCAGTTGTTGGAGATGACCTCCAGGTCGGTGACATCGCGTTCGGCCAACGCCTCGATGAGCGCGTCGGGGATACCGCAGACTCCGAATCCACCCACAGCCAGGCTCGACCCGGAGGCCACATCGGCGACGGCGGCCGCGGCCGAGGAGACGACCTTGCTCACCGGGCCGCCTGCACGCCGGTCGCGGTGGCGGCGAGTAGTTCGTCCAGCAGCTCCTGCGCCCGGGGCCATTCGCCATAGCCGGAGGCCGGATTGAGGTGACCGACATCGCCGAGATCCACCAGGCGGCTGCCCCAGGCCTCGGCCATGCCCGCCACGCGCCGATACGCCGCGAGCGGGTCGGTGGTGGAGGCGGCCACGATGCTGGGGAAGGACAGTTGTCTGCGTGGAATCGGCAGCCAGCCACCCGCCGCCAGTTCTTCCGGTGTCGGATACCCGCTCGGCATCGGTGTTTCCACATCCGCCGGGGTTGCCAGCAACGCCGCACGCACCGGTCGCGGGTGGTGCTGCGCCCAGTGCACGGTGATCATGACGCCGGCGCTGTGCGCGACCAGGACCACCGGACCCTCGACGTCCGCGACGACAGCATCGAGTGCGGCGATGCGGGCGGCGAGGCTGAGCTTGTTGCGCTCGAGCGGCGGGACCGTGCGGACCTTGTCCAGGCGTTCGGCAAGCAGGGTTTGCCAGTGCTCGGCTACGTGGTCGCGCAGCCCCGGCACGATCACGATGGTGGGGTCGGCGGTGTCAGGCATGGTTTTCCCTTTCGAGTTCAGTGCGCGGGTCCGGTGCGACGGCGGCGAGTTTGCGCAGGCCGGCGGGGTAGATGCGTCTGCCGAGCACCAGTGCCGCGATAGCGGCCAGGTAGGTCAGCGGCGCCAGCCGCAGTGCGGATCCCAATCCGATGTGATCGGCGAGGACGCCGACGACGAACGGACCGAGGGCGAGCCCGAGCAGGCTGTTGGCCAGCGTCAAGGTGCCGAACGCGGAGGCGCGTACCGATGCATGGGTCAGGTTGGCGACCATGGCCGCGGTAGGACCGGACGAGCCGCCGGAGAAGAAGGCGCCGATGCCGATCAGCAGTAGCTGCAGCGGGCCGGTGCCGAGACTGAAGCCGGCCCCCAGGCACACAAGTGAGATACAGCAGAAAGTGATCGCCGCGGTCCATTTCCGCGACATGTCGGCGCGGCCGACGCGGTCGGTGATCATGCCGCAGCTCACCATCCCCGTGCCGACCAGCAGCACGAACACCGAGGCGACCGCGCCCGCCCGGTCCGGGGCCAGGTCGTAGTTGCGGTGGAAGAAGCTCGGCATCCACGACAGCAGCACCGCGGCGGTGAAGATCTGCAAGCCACTGCCCACGTAGGCGCACACCACCGCGGGGTTGGTGAACAGCGTCGACACCGGCGCGCGGAACCCCTCGATGTGTGGCCCCGGTTCCGTGTGCTGGTCGGCGGCGTTCCTGGCAAGCTTCGCCTCGGTCACGACCATGCTGAACAGAGCCGCCAGCAGCAGGCCGAAGATGGCCATGGCGGCGAACGACCAGCGCCATCCGAGGTGGACGGCGATGACACCACCCAGGCCGACGCCGAGTACGGAGCCGAACGAACCGCCGGCCATGAACGCGCCGCTCAGCGCGGCATGCATCCGGGGGGCGAACACGCTGATCACCACGGCGATCCCGACGCTGCCGTAGGCCGCCTCGCCGACGCCGACGAGAAAGCGGGCGGCCAGCATCTGCTCGTAATTCGCCGCCAGGGCGCACAGCAGCGTCGCGGCACTCCACAGCACTGCCATCAGCACCAGGCTGCGCACTCTGCCCCACTTGTCGGCCAGTACCGACAGCGGCAGGGTGAGAATACCGACCATCAGCGCGACCACGCTGGTGAGCGACGCCAACTGCGAATCGGTCAGCGTCCATTCAGTTTTCAAAAAAGGGAAGACCGCGCTCAGCACCTGCCTCGACATGTAGTCGGCCAGCAGCAGACCGAACGCCAGCAGGAAAACGACCCACGGGTAACGCGGGCGGCGGGGGTTTCGGTCCGCCTCGACCGGGGCGGCGACCACATGGTCGTCCGCCCCGCCGACGGTAGTGTGCAACTCCATTGGTGCTCCTACAAATCCGGTGCGCCGAGACGGTGTGCGACGCACCGGAGCCGATGAGTTCGGAGACGTTGCCCTCTCGGCTACGTCAGGACGTGGGCGGGGAAAGGTCCTTCCCCGGCCCATTGGCGCCTGTCTCAGGCGTGCTGGGTGAAGCCGACCTGGCCGGGCTTGCGGTTGGGTGCGTAGCCGAGCTTGGCGAGGGTCTCATCGACGCTCGAGTACTGCTCGCCGATCCGGTAGATGTCGCGCGCCTCCTTGCCGTCCGCGACACCGCGGCCCAGCTCCTCGGCGATCCGCACCAGCTGCTTCACCTGGTCCGCCGACTTCATCTTCTCGCCCTTGCGGCCCCAGAGGGTGTCCTCATTGCCGCAGCGGGCGTGCAGACCGAACGCGATCGCCATCGCGTTCACCGGAAGCACGCTGCGCATCAACGTCTCCAAGGTCAGGCACGCACCGTCGGGCACCCGCTGGATGAAGTTCATGATGTTGTAGGGATTGGGGCCGTCGAACCCGCCGCCGATACCCACCCAGGTCAGGTTGAGCGGACCCGAGTACTTGCCGCGGCGGATCAGCCGCTCGACCGTCTCGAGCTGCGGGATGCTGGAGAGCTGGAAGTGCGGCTGGATGCCGTTGGCGGTCAGGCGCCGCAGGTGTTCCTCGACCCACGCCGGGCCGGCGGGCACGGTCATTTCGCGGTAGGTCTCGTAGAGGTCGGGGCGCTGGATCGACGTTCCGGCGATATCGTCTTCGGTCATCAGCTCGACGATGTTCATCTGGCTGGTGTTGATCGCGATGGTCACCTGGTCCGGCTTCGGGTCCAGTTCGGCGAGCATGTGCCGGGTGTCGTCGGACAGCCACTTCGCGTCGGCGCCTTCGCCTTCGGGGGCGAACGAGATCGACCCACCGACCTGCAGGATCATGTCCGGCACTGCCTCGCGCAACCCGACGAGCAGCTCGTTGAACTTCGACAGCCGCTTGGAGCCCTTGCCGTCGAGCTCGCGAACGTGGATGTGCAGCACGGAGGCGCCCGCCTCGTAGCAGTCCACCGCGGCCTGGACATGCTCGTCCATGGTCAGGGGCAGGTCCTCACGGAAATCGTCCAATTCCCATTCCGGGCCGTAGGGGGCTGCGGTGATGACCAGCTTCTCCTGGTTCTCCGGGAAAAGCGCGTCGTCGTGGAAATGCATGAAATGCTCCGTTCTGAATCCGAGGAAAGGGTTGGTCGAACTGCTGTCAGAAGGTCGCGTCGCCGACGATCCCGGCGCGCTCCATCTTTCGCACCCCGGGCCAGTAGTCCTGAACCGCGTAATGCTGGGTGGACCGGTTGTCCCAGATCGCGAAGCTGTTCTCCGTCCACCGCCAGCGCACCTGGTATTCGGGAATGGTGGCCTGCCGCATCAGGTAGTGCAGCAACTCGGCGGCCCCGGGCGCGTAGTCCGCGCCGAATCGCACGTTCTCCGGCGTGTGGTAATTGACCAGGTGGGTGGTGAACGAATTGACGAACAGAATGCGCTCGCCCGTTTCGGGATGGGTGCGCACCACCGGATGCTCGGCGTCGGGATAACGCCGCGCGAGATCGTGGCGCTTGTCGTCCGGCATCGCCGCGCCGAAACTGGCCTCGATGCTGTGGCGAGCGCGCAGGCCCTCGATCCGCTCCTTGACCCGCTCGGGCAGGCGCCGATACGCCTCGACCATGTTCACCCAGATGGTGTCGCCGCCGACCGGCGGAGCTTCCACACAGCGCAGAATCGAACCCATCGGCGGGTTCGCCCGCCAGGTGGCGTCACAGTGGAAGGCGTTCTCGTAATGCTCAGGGGGGCTGTCGAGGTCCTTGTAGATGCGCACGAGTCCGGGGTTGTCCGGGTCGCTCCCCAGGACCGGGTGGTCTTCCAGCGGACCGAATCGCTGTGCCAGCGCGACGTGATCGGCGCGACTGATGTCCTGGTCGCGCACGAACAGCACCTTGTACTCGAGCAGCAGGGCGCGTAACTCGGCGAAAAGCGCGTCGTCATGGGCAATCTGCGCGAGGTCGACATCGACCAGCTCCGCACCGATCGAACAGGTGAGTGGCGTGGCGGTGATCGCGCCGCGCGTCACCGAACCATGGGATGGTGCAAAGGTTGTCATCGTTGTCCTTCCAGGTGTGGAGCCGGTGTCAGACGGTGAAGACCGAGGAACCGACGCTGCGACCCGATTCCATGTCGCGGTGGGCCTGGATCGCATCGGACAGCTTGTAGCGCTGGTTGATCTCGATCCGGATGCGACCGGCCCCGACATGCGAGAAGAGCTCGCCGGCCAGCTCGGCTCGCTCCGCGGGATCAGCGATGTAGTCGGCGAGCGCGGGGCGGGTGACGAACAGCGAGCCTTTGACCGCCAGTTGCATCGCATTGATGGGCGGAGTCGGCCCGGAGGCGGTGCCGAAGCACACCAGCAGCCCGCGCCGCGACAGCGAATCCAACGACGTGTCGAAGGTGGTCTTTCCGATGCTGTCGTAGACCACCGGCACGCCCGCGCCACCGGTGAGCTCACGCACTCGGGCAGCGACGTCCTCGCGGGTGTAGATCACCACGTGATCGCAACCGTTGGCGCGGGCGATCTCGGCCTTCTCCTCGCTGGAGACGGTACCGATCACGGTGATACCCAACAGCTTTGCCCACTGCACGAATATCGACCCGACCCCACCGGCCGCGGCGTGGAGCAGGACTGTATCCCCCTCGCGCAACGGATGGATGCGGCGCAACAGGTAGGCCGTGGTCAATCCACGCATCGTCATCGACGCCGCGGTGTCGAATCCGATCCCGTCCGGCAATGCGATCAGATGCTCGGCAGACATCACCCGTTCGGTGCTGTACGCCCCCAGCGGGCTACCGGTATAGGTCACCCGATCTCCCGCATCGAACCCCTCGACACCCGGGCCTACCGCCTCGATCACACCGGCCGCCTCGACACCCATACCTGCTGGTAGCGCGGCCGGGTACAGGCCGGAGCGGAAGTAGGTATCGGCGAAATTCAGTCCTACCGCCTCATGCCGCACCCGCACTTCACCGGGCCCCGGCTCGCCCACCTCGACATCCTCCCAGCGCAGCACCTCGGGGCCACCGGTCTCGTAGAAGCGAACAGCTTGTGCCACAACAGATCTCCTCTTCGGTCGACCGCACTCACCGGTGCGATCGGCAGTCGTGTCCGACGAATGGGTGTCCGGACAGTCGCCGCGTGCCGCGGCGTCACAGTGCGGACCATCCGATCGCGTGCTGTCAGTGGAGGGCCGCGCCGGGTGCGCTCACCGATCACGACTTCCCGACCACTGATCACCATCGCTGTGATGGGACCCACTGTAATCCGGATCACCCCGCTATGCTTATCATCAGGGGACTAGTTGCTGTTCAATTCGGGACAATGGAGTATCTGGTGAGACCACTCGCCCGCTACGCGGCAATACACGGATTCGTGGAACTCGGCCGCTCGCTGGGGCTGGACCCGGTCGCTCTGATTCGCGCGAGCGGGCTGGATCCCGCCGGTCTGAGCGTGCAGGACCGCTGGGTTCCCGCCGCCGCTATCGCGGATCTACTCGAACGCTGCGCGATCAGCTCCGGCCGCGATGACATCGGCCTACGCCTGGCAGAACGTCGCCGCCTGGCCAATCTCGGCCCGCTCAGCATGGTCATCCGCGAGGAACCCGACGTCCGCAGCGCACTACGGACGATGTCCCGCTACGAGCACATGTACAACGAAGCGCTGCACACCCGACTCACCGAACACAACGCCATCGCCACCATCCGCCTGAGCATCGACCTCGGCGGACCAGGACAAACGCGGCAGGCCATCGAACTGGCAGTCGGCATCCTGCACGGACTCATGCGCGGGTTCCTCGGAACCACCTGGCAACCGCTGGAAGTCCGATTCGCCCACCCGGCGCCCCGAGACCTCTCAACCCATCAGCGCATCCTCGGGACCCACGTCAGGTTCGACCAGGACTTCAATGGCTTCCTCACCTACACCACCGACCTCGACGCACCCAACGCCATGTCGGACCCCCAGCTGCGCGCCTACGCGCAGCAGATCTTCAACGCGCCACGAGCAACCTCGACCGCGACGACCGTGGACCGCGTCCGGGAACTGATCGAACTGCTCCTGCCGACCGGACGATGCTCGGCCGACCAGATCGCGCAAAGCCTCGGCGTCGACCGCCGCACCATCCACCGCCGCCTCGCCGCCGAGGGCGAAACCTATACCTCTCTGGTCGATTCCACCCGAGCCGAACTCGCCCAGCACATGGTCGCCAGCCGCCGCCACAGCCTGACCGAGATCTCCGAACTGCTCGCCTTCTCCTCGCCTGGCAACTTCTCCCGATGGTTCCGCACCCGCTTCGGCCACAGCCCAAGTCACTGGCGCGCCGCCCGACCCGCAGCCCCGGCCCAGCCTTTCCCGAAAACATAACTATCGACGGATCCGCTCGGTCGTCAAGGAGCTGGTCGTCGAAATAGTCGCGCCGACAGCGCAACGCGGCCTTGGTGGACACGAGGGCCGGGTTCGGCCCGGATTCGGTAGGGGGCCGGGGAACATCGGTCAAGGTAGATACCCGAAACCCGAACGGTGGCCTGGTCGGACGCCGATTGATCGGCGGCGAGCCGGAACCGGTCGGTGACCGCAGTCTGCTGGGACCGACGCGTCCACCACCGCCGGCGGGACATGCCTGCGAGATAGCCCCTGTCATACGAAATGATGATCTCCACAACTTCTTTCGGCCGATGGACTGCACCCGAGGTGGCGATAGGCTCGCAGCATGCAGATACGACTTGCGGTCGGCGTCGGGTTGTTGCTCGTCGTCACTGGGGCAGCATTATGGCTCTTCGCGAGTGACACCGAATTCTTCTGGTTCCGGGGTGGGCCACTCGGCGCCGTCCTCGTAGTGATAGGGACGATCGATATCGTAAGCGCGTTCAGGACCGGCCGGCGGAAGCTTTGACGTGAAAGCGTTCCTCTCGATCACGACTGCAGTAGTAATGGCGCGGGCGAAACTGCAATGGTGTCGGAATTCGCGACCAGGATGTAACCAGGATCCGCGTTCAAGTCAGGTCGAAACCCCACTGCAGTACTAATCGCTGGGGGCGGCACGCCGTGGGGCTGGACCTGTAGTCCCTCGCACCTCGAGACGGACGGGGAACACTCGCGGACCGGGTTGTTGGGTCGCGTTGTCGTCCAATCGCGCGAGTAGCAGACGGACTGCTTCGGCAGCCATATCTTCGATCGGCTGGTGGACGGTGGTGAGGTTGATCATCGACCATCCTCCCTGAGGGGAATCATCGAAGCCGACGACAGACTCTAGAAGAGGAAGGCTCCGAAATCGGCGCACGCAGGCCATCCCACGGTGTCGGCTCTCGCGCAGCGCAGCACAGAATCTACGGCGCAGGAATGCCGAAGCGGCAGAGAGGCTGTGCCGAGAGGCCCGGCAACGCGGGCCCGGTGCGCCGGACGGGACCGTCGGCTCGACCGGCCGAGCCGACGGCGGCTACGCCGGCCTCAGTGCGGTATGTCGCCCTCATAGTCCATCTCCGCGGCCTGTCCCTCGGTCGTGGTCGGGTTCGGCTGCTCCGAATCGGGGAGTCGGTCCACGTCCTCGTCGGTCGTGGTGTCGTCGTCGGTCCGGCCGGTGTCGCGTGGTGAGGTCATGGTCACTGGGTAGACCATGTGGCCGTCATGAAACAACCCGCGCTCGGAGCGCCTGCCCCGCCCGTAGGGTGGGGACCGGTTCGGGACCAGGGCGGCCCTCGCCGGTCGGCCACCATGACCAGGTCGACGTTGTCGGCGTGACTGCCCGCGACGATCGTGGCTGCGACGTCCGTGGCGGGCAGCATGTCGGCGTGGTCGCGGCAGATCATGATGAGGTCGGCCTCCTTGCCCGTAGGCAGGCTGCCGGTGCGGTCGTCGATCCCGCGATCCCTTCGGTGATCGAGCGGGGTGAGGGCGGAGCGATCGTACTCACCAGCTCTACCGGTCGACGCCGGCCAGCTGAACAAACGATAGCCCCGCAGGGTCCTCGTCATGAATACTTCGAGGAGTCCCAGGGGATCGCGGGTGGGATCGAGGCAGGATTGGATGCGCAGGCCGTCGAGCTACGACGAGGACATGGTGGGCGCGGCCGAGGCGGGGCGGTTCAGGTCGCCGAACTCGCCGTTGACGCTGCGCACCCGGAGCCCGGACGCGGTCACTCTCCTGGCAGTCGCTGGAGGGCTCGATCCGGATGTCGAACATGTGGGCCGGGCTGGACAAAGCAGTCGGCAATATGGACCTCGGGCGGCACAGTGCCCTCGTCGAGGCCATCGAGACCGGCAACGCCGACGCGGCCGCGGTGCGGCACCATATGATCGGCGCCGCGGAAAGTCTCGTCTCCTGACGGGCCGACGCGCCCCTGTGGACGAGTGGGTGGAGGCGCTCGCCGGCTGTCCCCGGGGCAACGACGGTCCTGTCTTCACAGGAAGGCAGGACCGGGAGCGCCGAAACGAGAGAAGTAGCTGCGTCGGCGAAGTCTCCGGCCTGGGCAACCGTGGTGAGCAATGCGGGGCGGTCGAGTAACGGGTCGAGATCGTCGCGGCGTTGCTGGGCCACCGATAGCCCGGCTCCGGCGCTCAGGGCCCTATTCTGGGCGTGTGACAGGGGAACCGGAACCCTCGGCGCGATCATTCCGGCGGCGGATCCCGCTGCCGGCCGTCGGTGCTGTGCTGGCGGCGGGTGGGGCCGCCACCCGACCGTTCGGTTGGCCGGCGACCCTGCTGGTGGTGGTGCCGGTGATCGTGGCGTCGGTGCTGGCGTTGCGCGCGAGGCCTGAGCAGATGCCGTGCACCGCCCGGCTGCGGCGCGGCGTGGCAGTCTGGTCGACGCTGCTGGTCACTGCATCGGTGTGGGAAGTGTATGCCTTCGCGCGACAACCTGATCGGACGCGGCCGAGCGACATACACCCGACATTGTCGACGCTGTTGGATCCGGTACTCGAGCAGGGGCCGCTGCGGTTCGTCGGATGGCTGGTGTGGCTGGGTGTCGGCTGGTGGCTGGTGTCGAGATGAGCGATCGGGTGATCGTCATCGTCGGGTTCGTGCTGGTACTCGTGGTCACGCTCGGCATGGTCGCGGTCACGTATGTGCGCCGGGATCTGGTCGCGCCGCTGGGTGAAACAATCGCGTACCTCACGCGCACTCGGGTTGCGAGGATTGCCGGTGTGCTCGTGTGGGCATGGGTCGGCTGGCACTTTCTCGCGCGGTAGTGCCGCAAGGGGATCGGACGCCGCGAGCCGGACTGCCGCTGCCAGCCGGCCCGGGGACCGGGCCCGTCCACGGCCGGCCGGGTGAGCAGCACTCCGGGCTGCGGGTAGACCGTTCATCTGGATCGACGACCGGTCTCGCGGATGGCGGTCGTCTCGTCACGAACCCAGGCGTCGGACTGGGTGAGCCAGAAAAGGTAGGCGAGTGCGGGGAGTACTGTCACCGCCGCGATGGCGACGACCGCGAGTAGAGCCAGGAGCGTGGAGCGCGCGCCTGCGGCGTCGGCGATCAGCATTTCGTCGACCAGCATCCACGGAGTCTGGGCCACGGCCCAGCCGATGACGATCGCCGCTACGGCGACCAGCGCGGAGACTCTTGCCCACCCGAACCTGCGGCGGAACACCAGGACCAGGGTGAGCACACCGGCCGTCGCGGATAGTGCGATCAGGGGCAGCGCTCGCCCGAGCAGTTCGCCACCGAGGGTCGGTGCGTCGTGCCGGATCGGTGCGATCGCGGCGACCGCGATCGCGCCGGTCACCGCCCCTACCACCAGGGTGCGGGGCCGCAGATACTCCGCGAGCCGGCGGTCGCCGGACCGTGCGGCATCGGCGGTGAGAAATACTCCCGCCAGAAATGCCGAGGTGCCCACCGCCAGGGTGCCGCCGAGCAGTGAGGTCGGGTTCACCCAGGAGCTCACCCGGTCGCCGTATCCCTGCGCCGGAACGCGGCCCGAGGCGATCGCGCCGACGACGGTGCCGAAGAAGAACGGGGTGATCAGGGACGCCCCGGCGAACAACGCGCCGAACAGGCGCGCCTGGGTCATCGTCGCGGAGTACTTACGGAACGCGAAGTTCGCCCCGCGCAGCACGATTCCCAGTAGGGCGAGGCTCATCGGGATGAACAGAGTCGTCATGATGGCGGCGAAGGCCGTGGGATAGGCGGTCCACAGGAAGACCAGTATGTAGATCAGCCATACATGGTTGGCTTCCCAGACCGGCCCGATGCTGTGGTCGATCAGCACCCGCAGGCGTCCGCCGCGGCGCGGCCCGCCCGCGGTCAGGTCCCAGAACCCGGACCCGAAGTCCGCGCCGGCGAAAAGCGCGTACAACACCACCCCGGTGAACATCGCGGTCGCGACCACATCCGACAGGTCCACCGGTCACCGCTCTCCGACGGAGAGAGTCCGTTGTGCCTGGTCGGCGGGTGAGGCTCCGGGACCGTAGGGAGCCGCGATCGTCTCGGTACCGGCGCGCCAGCGCCGGGCCATGGAACGCAACACGACCACTGCGCCCGCCGTCATACCGAGGTAGACGGTCAGCACGCCGGTGTAGCTCCACCACAGTCCGGTGCTCGTGCTGGCGGCGTCGCCGGTGCGCAGAATCTGCCACACGGTCCACGGTTGCCGGCCCACTTCGGTGGCGATCCACCCGCATTCGAGCGCCAGTACCGCCAGTGGTGCCGTGACGACGGCCGCCCGCAGGACCCACCGGTTGTCCAGCGGGTCGCGCCGCCGCCACCGCATCAGCCAGAACACGATCACTCCGAGCGCCAACACGGTGCCGACGCCGACCATGGTCTGGAACGCCAGGTGGGTGATGTTGACCGGCGGCCGGTCTCCCATGGGGACCGAGTCCATACCGGGGACGGGCGCGGTCAACGAATTGCGGGCAATGATCGAACCCAAGCGTGGGATATCGAGCGCCCAGCGGACCTCGCCGTCCACCAGCAGTCCGCCCAACCGCAGCGGCGCCGGGCCCTCGGTGGTGGTCGCCAGTTCGAACGCGGCCAACTTCGCCGGCTGCGTATCGTGCACGCGCATCCCGAGAATGTGCCCGACGACGGGCTGCAGCAGCGCGGCGACGGTCGCGAAGACGAAGGGCACCGTGAAGCCCAGCCGATGGTGGGTATCGTGGCGGCCGCGCAGCAGGCCGGCGGCGTAAACACCCGACACCACGAACCCGACCACCATGAACGCCCCCACCCACATGTGAGCGAATTGCAGAAAAGCCCCGCCGTTGAACATCGCGCGCCACGGGTCGACGTCGGTGACCTCGCCGTCGACGATCCGGAAGCCGGTCGGGTTGTTCATCCACGCGTTGACGCTGACGACACAGAATGTGCCCACCACGCCCGCCACCCCCATCGGGACGAGCATCGCGAGATGGCGCCGGGGCGGCATACGTCCCCAGCCGTACAGGTAGATCCCCAGGAATATGGCCTCGATGAAGAACGAGAGTCCTTCGAAGGCGAACGGGAGGCCCAGCACGTCGCCGTAGCGCCCCATCAGTCCGGGCCACAACAGCCCCATTTCGAAGCTGAGCACCGTCCCGGAGACAGCGCCGATGGCGAACAGAATCGCCGAAACCGTCGCCCATCGCTTGGCCAGCCCCAGCGCAACGGGATCCTCGCGGGTCAGGCCTCGCCGATGGACGACATAGATCATGGCGGGGAAGGCGACACCGAAGCAGGCCAGCACGATATGCCAGCCCAGCGAGAACGCCATCTGCTGACGAGCGGGCAACAGACCGGGCGGGCTGTCCGCGCTCGCCCCGAGGAGCGCGACCACTGTGCTCGACACCATCACAACCCCTTCCGCCACCGGTGAACAGACCGGTCGATCCGCTCGGCCCCTGCCCGGTCGACCCTCGCGCGCAACGCTAACCGTTTCGCGCGTCGCGGTGTCCCCACCGCGCCGATACCCGCCCGGCGAGCCGAGCTCCGGACCCGGCCATGGCGGAGTTCAACAATGTCGCGGTGGCTGCATGGAAGAGTCGGCTCACCCCGTACTGGTCCGAAGCGATCACCGCGGGATAGCTCCCCGATACCGACCTCGGGATCGGCGTGGAGTCACTGATGACGATGATGATCGGACCCAGGCGACGGCCGTCCTCGCCACGGCCGCGTCGACCCGCCGGGCCCGGCTCGCAATGGTGGACTCGCTGCTCGGCGTGACACCCGTATAAACCGGCGGGCGGACCGGCCCGGAAAATACGCCGGACCGCCCCGAAGATATCGGCGGCGGTCCGGCGGATGAGTCCGGTGGCCGGTTCAGGGCACCGGGTCGATCGCGGAGGGGTGGGTGGTGAGCGGCAGAACGTCGATCGTCATGTATGGGAAAAGGGGCAGGTTCCACAGGATTTCGTGGAGTTCGGCGGGGGAGTCGACGGCGAAGACGCTGATGTTGCTGTACTGGCCGACGATGCGCCAGATATGGATCCACTTCCCGGCCCGCTGGAGTTCCTGGGAGTACTTCTTCTCGCGAGCGACGATATCGGCGCGGACGGCGTCGTCGAGATCGCGGGGGATGGCGACGTCCATCCGGACGTGGTAGAGGTGCATGGGTCTCGTTCCTAGTTCCGGGTCCACCGTTTGACGGCGTCCATGTTCAGTTCCACGCCGAGCCCGGGGCCGGTCGGCAGGTGTACCTGTCCGTCGCTGTAGTGCAGCGGTTCCTGCAGTAGTTCCTCGTTGAACAGCAGGGGGCCGAAGAGTTCGGTGCCGAAATCGATTCCGGGTTCGGCGCAGGCGAAGTGGATCGAGGCGGCGGTGCCGATGGGGCCCTCGATCGAGGTGGCGCCGTGGCAGGCCAGCCCCGCGGCGCGGGCGACGGCGACGACTTCGCGGCTGCGGCGCAGGCCGCCGCATTTGGTGGTTTTTACCGCGATGACGTCGGCGGCGCCGCGGCGGGCGACTTCCAATGCGTCGTGCGGGGTGTGCACGCTCTCATCGGCCATCACCGGGATCGGTAGCAGGGCGTTCAGTTCCGCGAGGACTTCCAGTTGCTCACCCGGGGTGGGCTGTTCGATCAGCTGGACGCCGCCGTCGGCCAGCCAGGGCAGATGGCGCAGGGCGGTGAGCCGGTCCCAGCGGGCGTTGATATCGACCCGGACGCCGGCTTGCCCGGCGAGGGCTTCGGTCACCCGCAGGACGCGCTCGGTATCGACGGCCGGGTCGAGTGCGCCCATTTTGAGTTTGAAGCTGAAGTGTTCGCGATTCTCGATCTTTTCCCGGGCCTCGGCGATGATCTCCTCGACCGGCGCCGATCCCAGCGCCCAGGTGACATCCACACTGGAGCGGAATGCACCGCCCAGCAGCGTGTGGACCGGGACGTCCAGGCAGCGGGCCCAGGCATCGTGCAGGGCGACGTCTACGGCGGCCTTGGCGAAGCGGGCAGCGGCCACCACCCGCTCGATATCGGCCATGATCGCGGTGATCTCGTCGACCCGGCGCCCGAGCAGCACCGGGACCAGGTACCGCTCGACGACGGCCTGCATCGTCTCGACCGATTCACCGCCCCACCACGGGCCGCCGGGTACCACGCCCTCGCCGTAACCGGTGACGCCGCCGCCGGTGGTGATCCCGACCAGCAGTACAGGCTGGGCGTCCATCGAGGTGGTGGCGAATTTGTGCGGCCGCACCAGTGGTACGTCCAGGATGGTGGTCTCGACCGAGACGATCGACAGGTCCGGCATCGGAACTCTTTCTCGCGGCGGTGCGGTTCAGGCGGGGTCGAGCGCGAAGTTGTAGGTGACGCGGTTGACGCCGTCGGCGCCGGTGACCGGGTCGAGGATCAGGTCGGGTTTGGTGGCCGAGGCGACA
The DNA here is from genome assembly GCF_046764065.1 of Nocardia sp. NPDC002869. Classification (NCBI taxonomy): domain Bacteria; kingdom Bacillati; phylum Actinomycetota; class Actinomycetes; order Mycobacteriales; family Nocardiaceae; genus Nocardia; species Nocardia sp. NPDC002869. Next base: position 14,727 of record NZ_JBKOOL010000002.1, on the reverse strand, counting down.
TCACTGTCCAGCCACTCGCCGCCCCGGAAATAGAGCTGGGTGGTGACCGATTCCCGGCCCGGGGCCGACACGATGAGGTGCAGATGCGCCGGCCGCCACGGGTGACCCTGCTGCGCGGTGATGAATGCGCCGGTCGGGCCGTCGGTCGGGATCCGGTACGGCGCCGGCTGGATGGTGCGGATCGAGTACCGGCCCGCGCTGTCGGCGATGATGGTCCCGCGCAGGTTCCATTCCGGCAGGTGCGGGGCGAACTGCGAGTAGTAGCCGTCGGCGTCGGCGTGCCACAGTTCGACTTTCGCGCCGCCGAGTCCGTTGCCGTCGAGATCGGTGATCTGCCCGGAGAAGATCAACGGTGTCTGCTCGCGGTCCTGCGCTCGCATCGGCAGCTCGCATTCGGCCGGTAGTTCGGGCGCGTCCGGGACGTAGTAGGGGCCTTCGATACTGCCCTTGGTGCCCTTGCGGCTGCGCGCCAGCACCTCCTCGACCGCGTGTTCGATGAAGACATCGAGGAACAGCGGCCACTCGCCGCCTTCGCCCACGTCGATCAGCCACTGCTTGAACACGCGGTACTCGGGATAGGTGACGCCGTGGTCGAGGATCACCTTGTGCAGGGCCCCCAGGGCGTCGCGGGCGATGGCCGCCAGGCGTTCCGGGGAAGTGTCGGCGGTGACCCGCTCGCCCTTGAATTTGTCGGTGGCGGCGGTGCCCGAGCCGAGCGCGGTGGGCGAGACGGATTCGGTGGTGGTCATGTCGTGCTCCTCGGAGAGAACCGGGGGAATGGGAGAAATGAGTACGCTATGCGTACTATCCTGACGCTGTGCGTACCGATTACTGTGCGCGTGGTCACTTGGTTTGTCAAGAAGGGAACGGATCGGGCCGTATGAGCGAGAACGAGCGCGACTACATCCAGAGCATCGAACGGGGTTTCGCCGTGCTCACCGCGTTCGACAGCGACCGGCCGAATCCCACGCTGGCCGAGCTGGCGCACGCCACCGGGCTGGCCAAGCCGGTGGTCCGCCGCATCCTGCTGACCTTGCAGCGGCTCGGCTACGTGGCCGGTTCCGGTCCGCGCTGGATGCTCACCCCCCGCGTCCTGAGCATCGGGCAGCACTACTCCGCCACCCATACGCTGCTCGAACAGGCCATGCCGCATCTGCTCGCGGTCGCCGACGAGCTGCACGAGTCCGCATCACTCGGCGTCCTCGACGGTGCCGAGGTGGTGTACGCCGCGCGGGTTCCGGTACGCCGGATCATGAGCATCAATGTCTCGGTCGGCACCCGCGTGCCGGCCTATGCGACCTCCATGGGCCGCGCGCTGCTGGCGTGGGCGCCGCGCGCGACGCTCGACGAGGTGATCGCCCGCACCGAATTCCGCCCACTGACCGCCACGACGATCACCGATGCCGGACAGTTCGAGCGCGAGCTCGCCGTGGTCCGGGAAAAAGGCTATGCACTCACCTCCGAAGAACTGGAGAAAGGACTGATCTCGATCGCCGTTCCGGTGCGGGACCAGTCCGGCGCGGTCGTCGCGGTCATCGCCTGCTCGACATCCACCGGCCGGACGACGGCCGAGGAGTTCGAGCGCACCGCGAGCGCCTGTGTGTCGGCGGCCGCCGCCGAACTCGGCCGCGGCCTCGGTTGGACGCCCTGATCCGGGTCAGACCGTGACCCGGTAGGCGAGGATGTCGCGGACCAGTGTGCCTAGGCTCTCGGCGCCGGTCTTCGCCTTGATCCGGGCCCGATGCACGTCGACTGTTTTCACGCTGGTTCCCAGCCGGCTCGCGATCTGCTGGCTGGACCTGCCCTCGATGACCAGGTGCAGCACTTCGCGTTCGCGGGGTGTCAGATCGGCCAGCCGGCGCTCGACGCGCAGGCGTTCGGCGCGCTCGGCGAAAGCCCGGCCCGCGGCCAGCAGTTGCTCCTGCACCACCTCGAGCATGCGCTGCGGCTCGTAGGGTTTCTCCAGGAAATCCACCGCGCCCGCGCGCAGGGCGCGCACCGACATGGGGATGTCGCCGTGTGCGGAGCAGAAGATGACCGGCGCGGGGTAGTCGCGCCGGTTGAGTTCCTCCTGTAACTGGAAACCGCTCAGTCCGGGCATCCGGACATCGACGATGAGCACACCGGCCTCGTCCAGGTCGGCCTCCTCCAGGAAGGAGGCCGCCGTGGCGTAGGTCAGCGCGTCGATCCCGACGCTCTGCAGCAGGAAGGCCAGGGATTGGCGCAGGTCCTCGTCATCGTCGACGATATGGACGACGGGGGAGAGCGCACCGCCGGTGGGCTGTTCCCGGGGCATGGACGGGGGCCCTGTGCGGTGACGCTTCGCTCCCGCGTCCGGGCCCGACCCGTTCATGCCGATCGATTCTACGGAACCGCAGCTCGGCGGGCGGCTCGTGTGATCGCTGGGCGAATACCTCGTGACAGCCTCCATCACGGCCTCATCACTACCGAACCGGCCGGGAAACTGTCCGCGAAGGCGTGCGGCAGTGGGGCGACGAAGACATTCTCGGTCCGGGTGCGCGTGATCTTCCACGATCCGTCCACCCGGCGGAAGGCATTGTTGAGCCGGCTCGACCGCAGGAGTCCGGTGCCGTCGGAATACAGCCACGGTTGCATGTGGATCCACTGCCCGGTGGCCGAATCGCCGTCCACCCGGATCTGTTCGGCGGTGAGGTAGTGCGCGTTGAGCACCAGGGCGGGATCGCGATCCGGATCCCAGAACCGCTCGAAATGGGCGCGGATGGCGGCACGCCCGGCGAGCCGGCCGAACTGGTCGTCGTAGTACTCGCCGACACCCTCCCAGACCGCGTCCTCCGCGTAGAGCTCCATGATCAGGTCGATCCGGTGCGCGTCGTCGGTGACTCCGAACTCGGGGCAGGGGGTATCGCACAGGAACATATAGCGCGCCTGCAGCCGGCGTATCTCGGCCTCACCCTCCAGCGCCGCGATCCGGCGGGTCAACCGCTCGATGGTGTCGATTTCGGTCATGACGGCCCTCCGGTGATCACACCGCTCGCGGCCGCGATCTCCGCCAGTTCTTCGCCGGTGGACGGGTCGACCGGGGTGAAGGTGCCCGCGCCACCACGGGTCCACGACCCCGCGAGACAGAGATCGGTGGTGAGTTCGGGAAGTGCGGTCATAGGGGTCTCCTGGTGCCGGAATACTCCGCGGGCGGGGCAGCGCCCGCGCCGATGGTTCGGTGCGGTGGCCACGTCATCGCGTGCGGACCGGCCTGGTGCGGTCCTGGATCCACGCGGCCGTCCGCAGCAACGCGGCCTCCGACCGTGGGGGCCCGATGACCTGGACGCCGAGCGGCAGTCCCTGCGGCGTGCGCAGGCCGGGAACGGTGACCACGGGTAACCCGAATGCCTGCCAGGCGCGGCTGAGCACCGGGTCGCCGGTGGCGGCCAGGCCGGCCGGAGCGGGACCCGGGGCGGCGGGGCCGACGACGGCGTCGTAGCCGGTGAACAGGTCCAGCACCGTGCGCCGGGTCCGGCCGACGATCCCGCGCGCCTGCTCGTAGTCGTGCGGATCGGTGGCGGCGCCGGTCCGCAGCAGTTCGGCCAGCGGAGCGCTCAACGCGTCGGCGCGCGCGAGCTCGGTGGCCCGGGTGCGTGCGGCCTCGTAGGCCATGACCACCCGGTGCGCGGCGGTCGTATCGGCGACGGCCTGCTCCGCGGCGAAATCGGTGACCGTGGCACCCTCCGCGCGCAACCGCTCCCGTAGCGTCCCGATCGCGTCGGCCATGACCGGCTGCACAGCGTCCAGGGGTGCCGCGGTCCAGAAGGCCACCCGCGGCGGCCGGCCGGATCCGGCCGCCGGGTCCGGCGCCCCGCGCAAGGCCGCCCACGCGCAGGCCAGATCGCGGACCTCCGCGGCGTAGTAGCCGTGGCTGTCCAGGCTGTGCGCGAGTCCGGTGACACCGGTGGTGGGCAGCAGGCCCCGGGTCAGGACCAGGGCCGCGACACCGCAGTAGGCGGCGGGCCGGGTCACCGAGGCCGCGGTCTGCGAACCGAGCGCCAACGGCACCTGACCGGCGGCGACCGCGGCGGCCGACCCGCTCGACGAACCACCGGGCGTATGGTCCGGCGCCGCCGGGTTACGCGTGGGGCCCGGGGCGAAGTAGGCGAATTCGGTGGTGACGGTCTTGCCGGCGGGAAGTGCCCCCGCGGCTCGCCACAGCCGGACGATCTCCGCGTCCTGATCCACCGGTCCGCTGTCCGCGCGCAGACCCGAGCCGCATCGGGTGGGATATCCGGCGACGTCGATGATGTCCTTCACCCCGATCGGGACGCCGCCCAGCGGTCCACTCTCCGTCGGGATTTCGGGCTGAGGGCCACGGGCCACCCAGGCCGCGAGAGTGCGCTCGGTGGCGGCGATCCGGGCGGCGGAACGCTCCCACGCCGCCGCGGCGTCGGTGCGCCCGGCGGCGATATCGTCGACCAGGTCCTGTAACGACCACGGGGCGTACAAGGGTTCGGCGGAGGTCATGATTCCACCCACATCGCATCGGCCGACCAGTAATCCATACCCGCGGCGCTCACCCCGTGCCGCCATTCGGAGGTGCGGCGCAGGCCGGGTTCGGCGACCGCGGTGATCCGGTCGGCGGCGTCCGGGCCGTCCTCGGTGACCTGCCAGTGCACCCAGTTGAGTTCGCGACCGTCCGCGTCGTGCAGGAACAGGTCGACGTGGCGCCAGCCGTAACCGTGGGTGTCGTTGTAGCACATCAGCGTCATGCGGTGGTCCGCGTCGTCCATCCGGTGTTCTCCTGCTCGGGGTGCGATCGATGGTCGTTACCGATGCGGTGGAAGCGCCGCTGGAAATAGACCAGCGCGCCGGTGTTCTCCTGGACATCGACGCGCTGCACACTCACCAGGAAGATCGAATGCGAACCCTGGGTGTGGTCGCTGATGATCCGGCCCACCACCCGCGCCGCCGCGGTGCGCAGCATCGGGATGTCCTCGGTGTCGTGGTCCCAGATCGGCCACTCGAACCGTTCGGCCATGGGTATACCGGTGACACCGGCGAAGTGCCCGGCCAGCTCCTCGTCGCACGGACTCAGGATGTTCACGCAGACCCGCTGATTGCGCTGGAAGATCGCGTGGGCGTAGCTGGACTGATTGACGCACACGATCATCGTGGGCGGTGCGTCGGTCACCGAGCACACAGCGCTGACCGTAATACCTGCGCGACCACGCGGTCCGTTGGTGGTGACGACGTTGACTGCGGCCGAAAGATTCGACATCGCAGCCCGGAAGTCACGCTGCTCGGCGGTCAATTGCTTGGTCATGGCATCGACGCTACGAGTGATCTACGCCTCGAGGTATCGAGATTTCCTCCGAGTGTGCTGAAGGTTTTACTTATCCGGCCCGGGCGCCGGCAGCGCGAAACCGAATACCGATCCACCGCCGTCCGCGGGCCGGCACCAGATGCTTCCGTGCTGCCGGGTGATGATCCGGTAGCTCAAGGCCAGCCCGATCCCGCTGCCGTGTGATTTCGAGGTGAACGAATCCGAGAACGGGTCCCGGGGCACCCCGCGGCCGTGATCGCGGACGGTGAAGCATCCGCTTCCGTCGCGCAATGCGGTGGTGAGCACGATGCGCCGGGACTCGGGCGGGCACTGCCCCATCTCGTCGATGGCGTTGAAGCACAGATTGACGATGACCTGCCCGGTGAGCACCCGCTCACAGCGGACCGCGACCGGATCGCCGGACAGCTCCAGTTCGACCCGGACCCCGGTCTCCTGTGCCCGTAACCGGACGAAATACAGGCATTCGGTGACGATGTCGTTCAGATCGGCCACCTGCTCGACCTGCTCCAGATGACCGACGAACGCGCGCAGCGTGGCGACGATGGTCGCGGCCCGGTCGATCTGTTTGCGGGCCGCGTCCAGACCGAAGGTGACTCGGTCGTCGAGGATTTCACCGGGCGGCAGATGCGAGCGGATCCCCGCCACATAGTTACCGGCGGCGGCCAGCGGCTGGCCCAGTTCGTGGGCGATGGCCATCGCCATATCGCCCATCGCGTTGTAGCGGGCCAGATAGTTCTCCCGCTGCAGTTCCAGTCCGCGTTTCTCCTCGTCGCGGATCCGGTCGGATACGTCGTGCACCAGCATCAGGTACGCGGGCACACCGGCTTCGTCCAGCCGTTCCAGGCTGCCGTCGAGCCAGGAGGTGGCCCCGTCCGGGCGGCCGATCTCGAGCCGCACCGAGGTGACCGGGTCGGCCTCCCCGGCCACCACCTCCCAGTCGGTGCGCCGGTTGTCGCGGTGCAGGTGGGCGTAGTGGGTGAGCCGCGGCCCGGCCGGTAACTCGACGGCCGGGTCGAGACCCAGGCGGGTGAGCGCGGTATCGGTCGCGAAACGGATCTCGCCGGCTTCGTCGAGCACGAACGCCATGGTGGAGGTGTGCCGGGCCAGGGCATCCACATAGGTGGTGGTCAGCCGCAGCGCGCGCTCGGTGCGCTGCTCGCGTTCGATATCGCGGAACTGCACTATCACCGCGGGGCCCTGCGCGAGCTCGACCCGGGTGGCCACCGCGTCGGTCGGGATGACCCGCCCCGATTTGGACCGGTAGTGCCATTCGACCCGGCTGGTGCCGTGCTCGACGGCGTCCTGGAGCCAGGCGCGCCCGATCACCCGGTCGTACTGCTGGGCCGAACTGCTCATATCGTGGGCCTTCAACGGCCGGATCTCGGTGAGGTCGAAACCGAGCATCGCGCAGGCCGCCGGGTTCGCCCAGAGAATGTTCTTGGTGGCGGCGTCGTGCACCAGGACGCACACCTCGGTGGCGTTCATCATCGTGACGAAATCCGAGACGACCAGTTCAGGGGCTCGCGGATCGACGGACATCGCGCCAGCGTAGCTTTTCCGAACCGTGGATCCGCGATCGTCCGGGGGCAGCTGAAGGTTTTCCCTACAGAGGTGGTGGTTGACACCCGTCCGGGCGCGGGCATTACCGATGTTCGTGTGACCGCGATCTCCCTACCGTCGAAGAACAGCCCATCGACGACAGGAGCAGGTGATCGTGACCACCTCGCAAGCCACGGTCCGGTCCGCCACCGGCGCGGCGGATCTCGACGACGTCCTCGCCGAGCTCGCCGTGCGGCGGCAGGAGTTCGGCGAGCAGAAGTACGTGCCGCGGGATTTCGTCGCACGGCTCAAGGACACGGGCGTCTATCGCGCCGCGACGCCGCGCCGCTTCGGCGGCGAGCCCTTGCCGCCCGCCGAGTTCCTGCGCATCGTCGAACGCATCTCCGTGGTGGACGGCTCCACCGGCTGGGTGGCCAGCTTCGGTTCGGCGCTGGTGTATCTCGCGGCCCTGCCGCTGGACACCCAGGCCGCCCTGTACGCCGACGGTCCCGATGTGGTGTTCGCCGGTGGATTGTTCCCGATCCAACCGGCCCCCGAGGTCGAGGGTGGTTTCCGGATCGACGGACGGTGGAAGTTCGCCAGCGGATGTATGGGCGCGGACGTGCTCGGCGTCGGTATCCCCGGTGACGCGAGCACCGAGGGCAAACCCCGCACTGCCGTGCTGCGGCCCGAGCAGGTGGAGATCGTCCAGGACTGGGACGTGATCGGTATGCGCGGCACCGGCTCGTTCGATCTGGTGGTGCGCGAGGTGGTGGTACCGCGGGAGTGGACCTTCATCCGCGGCGGCGAACCGACCGTTGACGAGCCGCTGTACCGGTATCCGGCCATCGCCTACGCCGCCCAGGTGCTCGCGGTGGTCGGTGCCGGGGTGGCCCGGGCCGCCCTCGACCATGCCGTCGAGACCGGGGCGGGCCGGTCGGGTATCACCGGTGCGCCCAAGCTCGCCGACCGCCCGTACTACCGGACTGCGGTCGCCCGGGCCGAAGCCGACCTGCGCTCCGCCCGCGCCTACTTCTACGAGGTCACCGAGGAGGTGTGGGAGACGGTGTTGCGCGGTGATCCCGTCACCGCCGAGCAGAACGCCCATCTGCGGCTCGCGGCGTCCCATATCGCCGCCACCTCCGCCTCGGTGGTGAACCGGCTGGTGGAGATCTCCGGTACCGCCGCCATCTTCCACGGCCACCCACTACAGCAGTGGGCCGGCGACGCGCTGGTACCGCAGCAGCACGCCTTCCTGGGACCGGGCCTGGTCGACGCCGCCGGCGCCGTCCTGATGGGACAGCCCCCGACTGTGCCCGGGTTCCGCTGACCAACAGCTCATTTCGACGACAGGACCTTCCGTGACCGACAGCCCGTTGCGCGTTCTCTTCTGTATCGGCATCAACCAGAACTTCTTCGACCTTCCGGAGGGCGGTGTCACCACCGGCGACGTGTGGACCGCCTTCGTGGGCCTGATGGACGGCATCAAAGCCCTCGACGGTATCGACTTCATCGGCGATATCGACGACGACTCCACCATGGTCGGGCCATCCGACAGCTGGCCGTGGACCTGCTATCTCCTCGCCGACGCCGACAGCCACGACACCGTGAAGGCGGCCTGCAACCTGGTGCGCACCCTCCCGGTCGGCACCAGCGACTGGAAGCTCTGGAAATTCCTGAAAATCGAGGCCCGCATCGGCCGCGCGCTCACCCCGCGCCAGTACTGACCAACCCGCCAGGAGGCATCATGACCGCGCACAGCGCAGCGCTCCCGCACCGGCCACCCGCCGATCTGGTCCGCGAGGACCGGGTCGCGGCCCGGATGTACACCGACCCGGAGGTCTTCGAGCAGGAGATGACCCGGATCTTCGAAAGCACCTGGATCTGGGTCGCTCACGAATCCGAACTCCCCAGGCCCGGCAGCTTCAAATCCACCCATGTGGGCCGGCAGCCGGTGATCGTGACCCGCAACCGCAAGGGGCAGATCAACACTCTGCTCAACCGCTGCCGGCATCGCGGCGCGAGCATCTGCGAGCAGAAGACCGGGGTGGCCAACGGCTTCACCTGCCCCTACCACGCCTGGTCCTACAGCCTGGACGGACAACTGCGTGGCATCCCGTACCCCGACGGTTACGAGGGTGTGGTCGAGAAGGGCGACCTGTCGCTGCGGACACTGCGCACGGAATCGTACGGCGGCATGGTGTTCGCCACGTTCGCCGCCGATATCGAACCGCTCGCGGACTTCCTGGGCGACGCGAAGCTCTGGATCGACCGCTTCATGAAACAGGGCGGCGGCTACCCGATCAAGGTGCTGGGCACCCACCGGTTCACGTTCCACGGGAACTGGAAGATCCAGCTGGAGAACACCACCGACGGCTACCACTTCCCGATCGTGCACCGTTCCTGGATGGCCTCGGTCGATGCCGAGACCGCCGACATGATGTCGTTCATGACCGACCCGGCAGCGGTCACCCACGACCTCGGCAACGGTCACAGCGTCATGCAGATGGTGCCCGAACACTCCGATCTCGACGCCGACGACGGCAGCGAACCGCTGCAGGCCCGGTTCGACGATCTGGTCGCCGAACTGAAGACCACCGGCCTCGACGACGCCGCCATCCGCAAACTGGTACGCGCCATGCACGGCACCGGGTTCAATCTCAACCTGTTCCCGAACGTCTCCATGTCCGCGGCCTTCTTCCGGGTGCTGCGCCCGATCTCGGTCGACGAGACCACGATCGAACACCTGGCCATCGGCCCCGACGGGCCCGCCGAGATCGTGAACCCGGTCAACCGGGCCCGGCTGCGCGTGCACGAGCACTTCCAGGGCCCCTTCGGTTTCGGCACCCCCGACGACGCCGAAGGCTGGGACCGCGTCCAGCGCGGTGCGCAGGCCGACCCCGATATGCCGATCCTGGTCAACCGCGGGCTCGCCCGCGAGAAACCGAGTCCGGAGGGCTGGCCCACCTCCCATGTCACCGACGAGACCGGCATGCGCGCCGCGTATCAGCAGTGGAAGCAGATGATGAGCGATGACTGACACCCGCACCGCGACGGCGGTGTTCACCGACAGCCGGGTCGCGCGGGCCATCGAGCTGATCTGGCACGAAGCCGACCTGCTCGATCGTAAGGACTATCACGTCTGGCAGGCGCTCTACACCGACGACGCCCACTATGTGGTGCCGATCGATCGGGGCACCGACGATTTCGACAACACGCTGAACATGATCTACGACGATGCCCGTATGCGCGGAATGCGCGTCGTCCGCATGACCGAGGGTTACGCCCTCGCCGCCGTCGATGCCGCGGTCACCACCCGGACCGTCTCCCGCTTCGTCCCCGAGCACGTCACCGACGACGAGGTACAGCTGCGGGCCGCCCAGATCCTCGTCGCCTACAAACGCGGCCGCCACGATATCTGGGCCGGCGAGGTCGAGTACCGGATCCGGCTCGGTGCGTCCCCGTCCGACGACCGGATCGCGCGCAAGGTGATCCGGCTGGTCGACAGCGAGGATGCCGTGCCCGCCGCGGGGTTCCTGCTGTGACCGCGCCGGTTGCCGTCGTCACCGGCGCCGCGGGTGGCCTCGGCGCGCATATCGTCCGCCGGTTGCACGCCGGCGGGCATACCGTCGCCGTCGCCGACCTGGACGGCACCGCCGCCGCCGCGCTGGCCGCTGAACTCGACGGCCCGGTCGGGGCGCGGGGCTACGCGGTGGATGTCGCGGACAAGGGCTCGCTGGAGAAGCTGCTCGCCACCGTGGTCGCCGACTTCGGCGACGTGCAGGTGCTGGTGAACAATGCCGCGCGCACTCAGGCCCGGCCACTGTTCGAGATCGCCCCCGAGGAACTCGACGGTGTCATGGCCGTCGGGTTCCGCGGCACGTTCCTGGCCTGCCAGCTGTTCGGGGCGCATATGGCCGCCCGGGGTTACGGCCGGATCGTCAACATGGCCTCGCTCGCCGGGCAGAACGGTGGCACCGCCACCGGTGGGCACTATGCCTCCGCAAAAGGCGCGGTCATATCGCTGACCAAGGTGTTCGCCCGCGAGCTGGCCGCGTCCGGGGTCACCGTGAACGCCGTATCGCCCGGCCCACAGGATTCGCCGGTCGTGCACGACATCGTCGGTGCGGACAACCTCGAAAACTTCGCCCGATCCATTCCCGTCGGGCGTCTCGGCGATCCGGCGTTCATCGCCGAGATGGTCGCCCTGCTCGCGTCACCGGCCGCCGCGTCGGTCACCGGGGCCTGCTGGGACGCCAACGGCGGTCTCTACATGCGTTAGGAGTACGCCGTGACCGATATCAAAGTGGTGGTCGCCGAAATCGTGACGGAGACACCGAGCATCCGCTCGCTGCGCCTGGTACGGGAGGACGGCGCCCCCCTGGGGCCGTACCGGGCCGGTGCGCATATCGACGTCACTGGACCGACCGGCGTCCTCCGGCAGTACTCGCTGTGCGGACCACCCGCGGAGACCACCTCGCTGACCATCGCGGTGAAACGCGAACCGGAATCGCGCGGTGGCTCGGCGGCACTGCACGAGCTCCGCGAAGGCGATATCGTCGAGATCGGCGAGCCGCGCAATATCCTCACCGTCGTGCCGGACGCGGACCGGCACGTGCTGATCGCCGCCGGTATCGGTATCACCCCGTTACTGAGCATGGTCTACGAACTGCACTCCCTCGGTGCCGAGTTCACGCTGGTCTATTTCGGCCGCAGTCGCGCGGAGACCGCCTTCCTCGATCTCCTGGAGAACCGCGCCGAGTTCCGCGACCGGGTGCGCCTGCACATCGGGTGCACCCGCGCGGAACAGCGCACCGCGCTGACGGCCGTCGCCGCCGGCCTGACCCCTGACAGCGCGGTGTACACCTGCGGCCCGGCCGGATTCATGGAAACCGTCGCCGAGCTGATGATCCCGGTGGTCGGTATCGCCAACGTGCACATCGAACATTTCGAGGCGGCCGCGGCCGACACGTCCGGAGATACCGCTTTCACCGTCGAACTCGATACCGGGGAAAGCTTCGAAATCCCCGCCGACCGCTCGATCCTCTCGGTTCTCGAGGAAAACGGTATCGATGTCTTCAAATCGTGTGAGGAAGGAATCTGCGGTTCCTGTGTCTCGAATGTCCTCGAAGGGGAGCCGGATCATCGCGACAACTGTCTGTCCGCCGCGGACAAGGCCGGCGGCGAACAGATGGCGCTCTGTGTCTCCCGGTCGAGAACTCCGAAACTGGTCATCGAATTGATCTGACCCGCCGGGGCCGGATAAAGAAATTCCGTATTCGAACCGGGAATTCTTCCGATGTTCCACGTCACATCCCCGCCTTAGCGTGTAGTAAATCACACAGCCGAAAGACGATGTCTCATGGAACAAACTCATTCCGATCCCCCCGTACCCGGCGGGAATTCCGCTCTCGACGATCTCGCCCGGGAACGCGCCCGCCTGGTGTTCCGGCTCGGCGCGGTGGTCCTCGTCCTGTTCTTCCCCCTGCCTGTGCTGGGCGGTTTCACCCCCGTCCTGGACACGGTGGTGGCCGGCGGCGTGACGGTCGCCTGGCTCTACGCCTTCTTCCAGTTCGCCGTGGCCATTGTGGTGGCCCGCTACTACATGACCCGCGCCGCCGAGCTCGAGGCCCGCGTCGCACAGGAAGGCACCCGCGCATGAACGTCGTCTCCGCCTCGCTGTTCGCGGCCTTGGTCGTGGTGACCCTGGTGATCACCGCCTGGGCCGCGCGGCAGAACAAATCCGCCGCCGACCACTATGTCGCCGGTGGCGCGCTCACCGGCCGGCAGAACGGTGTCGCCATCGCCGGAGATTTCATTTCCGCCGCCTCGTTCCTCGGGGTCACCGGAGCCATCGCGCTCACCGGCTTCAACGGGTTCTATCTCGCGGTGTTCGTCCCGGTCGCATTCGTCCTGGCGCTGCTGCTCATCGCCGAACCGCTGCGCAATCTGGGCCGCTTCACGCTGGCCGATGTCCTGGCCACCCGGTTCCCGGGCAAGGACGTCCGGTCGCTGATGGCGGTCAGTACCGTGGTGATCAGCGTGGTCTACCTGGTCTCGCAGCTGGTGGGCGCGGCGCTGCTGGTATCGCTGCTGTTCGATCTGGACTACGCGGTCGCGGTGCTGATCATCGGCGCACTCACCACCGCCTACACCCTGGTCGGCGGCATGCTGGCCACCAGCTGGATCCAGATCATCAAAACGGGCCTGCTGCTCGTGTGCGCGGTGGTGCTGTTCGTCCTGGTGCTGGTGCGCTTCGATTTCAACCCGTTCGGGCCGTTCAGTACCGCGCTCGCCGAATTCGGGCAGCAGTTCGTCGCCCCGCGGCGCTCCGGTGACGCGGCGTCCTTCGACCAGTTGTCGCAGACGGTCGGGCTGGTGCTCGGTGTTCTCGGCCTCCCGCACGTGATGATCCGATTCCTCACGGTGCCGAACGCGCAGCAGGCCCGCACCTCGGCCTACACCTCCATCTGGATCTTCTTCGGGTTCTATCTGATGATCCCGGTGCTCGGGTACGGTGCCGCCGTGCTGGTCGGACCCGAGGCCGTCGCCGCGGAGAACAAGGGCGGTAACCTCGCGGTCGCGCAGCTCGCCGAAACCCTCGGCGGCGGCGTTCTGCTCGCGTTCGTCGCCGCGGTCGCGTTCGTGACCATCCTGGCCGCGCTGTCGGGGCTGGTCATCGCGACCTCCGGCGCCATCGCTCATGATCTGTACGGTCAGGTGCTACGCAACGGCGAAGTATCGCCCACCGCTCAGCACCGCGCGGCCCGGATCGCCACCGTCGCCACCTGCCTTGTCGGCGTCGCCATCGCCTTCGCCGCGCAACGCCAGAATGTGGCGTTCCTGGCCTCGCTCGGTATGTCGATCGCCGCCTGCGCCAACCTGCCGGCTCTGCTGCTCACCCTGTACTGGCGCCGGATGACCGCGCGGGCCGTGATCTCGGGCATCGTGACCGGCCTGGTTCTCTCCATTGCGGTGATCGTGCTCAGTCCCGCTGTGCAGGGCGCCGATTCGGTGCTGCCGTTCTCCAATCCGGCACTGGCGGTGGCGCCGATCTCCTTCCTCGTCTCCATCCTGGTGGCGCTCGTCACCGCGCCGAAGGCCGCGGAGGCCGCGGCCGCCGTCACCGAGTTCCGCGCGTTGCGCATCCGCGCACTGACCGGTCGTACGGCCGAACCGCCTGCGAGGGAAACCGTTTCGTCCTGACAACGGTTCGTCGATGCCGGCCACATCGTGATGAGGGGTGGCCGGCATCGACACGTCCGACTGGGTGTTCATCTACTCGACGGCCCCAGCGGAGTCGCATCGGCCGGGAATGCATCATGCATACATTGGGCGGCAGTTACCGGTTCGACCTTGTGCGCCTGGACGGTGCCCGGCGGATCCGGGGGCTGGTGACGACCGTGGCATGGGGGCGGCAACAGGCGTCGATCGCCGGCGTGACCCGAACTCGGTCGGCGCGATGGGTTCCTGAACCACGCGAAGGATGTGTGATCGGGTCGAACTCGTCGGCGGCGGGGTCGAACTCGTCGGAAACTCTTCGTGCCCGACGCCACGGCACCGGCGTCGGCGTGATGCTCGGCGGGTACCTGGACCAGTGTCGGGGGCCGCGGATTTCGCCCGCTTCACGCGGCGCGGCGGGGCCGGGGTGGGGGTGCACCGTCCATGACCTCGGTCCACCAGTGGTGTAGCGGGCTGGGATCGGGCCAGTGCACATCGGCTGCGGGGCCGTCGCCTGTGCCACTTGCGGCAGGGTTTGGAACGCGACACGGGGCGGGCGTGTGCAGCACCTGGGCGGCGGCGAACATGGCCAGATAGTCGGCACCGATCAAACCGAAAACCGGCGTCAGTGCGGCGACATTGGCCACGGCGTCGAT
>NZ_JBKOOL010000001.1:0-88314 GCF_046764065.1 Nocardia sp. NPDC002869 | reverse complement strand
TCGCCGGCGAAATCATCGTCGGCCTCCGACGGACGCAGGGCACCGGCGGGGACGAGCGGGACCATGTCCGTACCCTGCTGGTCCCCCGGGCCGGGCCCCACGGGATTACCCGCGGCGGGCCGGAGCGGCCCGGGCTCCGCGACCGCGTCCGCCGGACCGGCGGGCGGACTGCCGTTCTACCGGCTCGCGTACACGACGAGAAGGTCGCGCATGGCGCGGATCTCCCGGTTGGCCTCGTTCAACGCGGTGCGTAACCGGTGGTTCTCGTCGAGCAGGTCGTCGAGTTCGTGCGCGGAGTCCACGGCGGCTCCCGCGGGGCGCACCCGCACCAGTTCGGCCGTGGGCTCGGCGGTGGTCTCCGGCGCCGGTTCAGTGGTTTCGGCGGTGATTTCCGGTGCCGGGCCGGCGGTTTCCGGCATCGCTTCGGCGGGCTCGGCCACCACGGCCTCGGCCGTGTTCTCCGCCGGTTCCGTGGCGGCTTGCGCCGTCTCGGACTCGGCGGCGACCGGTTTCGCGGTCACCTTGCCGGCACCGCGGGCGCGGCGGCGGGGTTTCGCGGGCGCCGGAGTGTCCGCGACCGGTGCGGTGTCGGCGCTTTCGGAAAGTCCCGCGGCGCGGACCCAATTGGCGAGTGTGTTCGTGGCGGGCAGCCCGCCTTCGCGTTCGGAGACCTGCGTGCACGCCGCATTGAGCGATTTACCCTGGGCGAGGAGTTTTTTCACTCGGTTGACGAGTTTGGTCTGTTCTCTTTTCGAGTAACGCACTGCCATTCGATTTCCTCCTGCACTCCGGGTCGTACGCCGGGAATTGAACCATTGCCCGGCCGTTCTGTCCTCATCGGGTGCGCCGGGCGTAGCCGCAATACACGCATAGAATTCGGCGGGGAAACACGGAACATGTTTCGCGCCAACGAATTCAGAGTGCGAGACCGATGGGCCGAAACTCGGCGGGTGATCGCGCCGCATCGACCGGATGGGCGGCGCGCTCGAGACCGAACCAGGTGTGGGTGCGGTAGCGCCGGCAGCGGCACGCCTGTCCGGCCGGGCCTGGACCGAAAATCTGCCGCGTTCCGCGCCCGGTCCGCACGGTATTGCGGGCCGATTCTGTCCGCCCGCCCTGTCGGACTGGCCCCATGGTGCACACTCATATCTCTGCGAACGGAGCAGTCCGATGAGCCGCGGTATCCAGGTCACTTTCGATGCCCACGATCCGCGGGCGCTATCGTCGTTCTGGCGCGCCGCCCTGGGCTATATCCATCCCGGTCCGCCGGGAGTCGAGCTGCCGGCGGGCGCCGATCCGCTCGCCGCGTGGGACGACTTTCTTACCGGGATCGGCGTCCCGGAGCGGCAGCGCAATTCGAGGTCGGCGCTCGAGGACCCGGAGGGTCACGGCCCACGATTGTTCTTCCAAGAGGTTCCCGAAGGCAAGGTCGCCAAGAACCGCGTCCATCTCGATGTCCGGGTGGCGCCAGGACTCCACGGAGAGGAACGGATGGCTGCGCTCGAGGCCGAATGCGATCGGCTCGTGGCGCTGGGCGGAACCCGGATCCGTCGCCACGAGCCCGCGCCTCCGTTGGAGACCGGCTTCATCGTGATGGCCGACCCCGAAGGCAACGAGTTCTGCCTGGACTGACCCGGACCTCCGGTCGCGTCCGCCTGAGTAGGGGGCGTAGGGGCCGCATGCGTCCCGCCTCCCGGCCGCGGTCCCGCACGGCCCCCGGACCTCCTGTTACGTTGACACCGCTATCCGTCGGCAAGCCGTACCGATCATCCGAGCGCGCGGGAAGGCGGAAGAATGCAGATCTCGATGATCCACCGGCGACGCCCGGCGCGGCCGGAGCGCCCGCGGCGGGACGGTACCCCCGCTGTTCGTGGCGACCGGAACCGCGCGGAGGTGGCCCGGTGATCGACCGGCTGGTGATCTTCGGCGGCACCGGCGATCTGGCCGGCCGATACCTGTTGCCGGCGCTGGCCGCGCTGCGCACGGCCGGATGTATCGACGACGATTTCGATCTGGTCTGTGTCGATCGGAAGGAATGGGACGACCGGCGATTCGGTGACTGGGCTCGCGACCAGCTCGATCGGCACGCCGGCGAGACACCACCGGAGGCGCGGCAGGCGATCGTCGCCGCGGCCCGCCACCGCCGCGCCGATATCCGCAATGCCGGCGATGTCGCACAGGCGGTGCACGGCGATGCGCCGGTCGCCGTGTATCTGGCACTGGCGCCCGCACTGTTCCCGGCCGCCATCCACACCCTGCACGCCGCGAAGCTGCCCGCCGGTAGCCGGATCGTGCTGGAGAAACCCTTCGGCGAGGATCTGGCGAGCGCACGGGAACTGAACCGGTTACTCGCGGATCTGCTGCCCGAGCAGGCGATCTTCCGGGTGGATCACTTCCTGGCGATGACCACGGTGCAGAACCTGCTGGGAAGCCGGCTGTCCAATCGCGTCCTGGAATCGATCTGGAACAGCGCGCATATCGCGAAGGTCGAGATCGTCTGGGACGAAACACTCACCCTCGAGGATCGTGCCGGATACTACGACGGCGTGGGCGCGCTCAAGGATATGGTGCAGAACCATCTCCTGCAGTTGCTGTGCCTGGTGGCGATGGAACCCCCGATCAGTCTCTCCGAACGTGACCTGCGCGATCGCAAGGTCGATGTGCTGCGGTCGGTGCGTCCCCTGGCCGATACCGATATCCCGGCGCGCACCAGGCGAGGACGATACTGCGCGGGAACCGTCGGGCAGCGGGCGGTGCCGTCCTATGTCGACGAAGCCGGAGTGGAGCCGCAGCGGCGGATCGAAACCTTCGCCGAGATCGAATTGGCCATCGACAACTGGCGATGGTCGGGTACCTCGTTCGTCTTGCGCAGCGGGAAGGCGCTCGCGCAGGACCGCAAAGAGGTGGCCGTCCATTTTCGTCCCGTACCCGCCATGCCGTTCGGTCACCACGGGACGACGGCGCCCAATGTCCTGCGCTTCGGCCTGGACCCGGAAAGCCTCACCCTCGCGCTGAACGCGGTCGGGACCAGCGTCGACACCCTCGCGCCGCTCACCCTCACCGCGCGGATCGAGCCACCGGAATTGCCCGCCTACGGCACACTCCTGCTGAATGTCCTGCGGGGTGATCCCGCGCTGTCCCTCCGCGCCGACGAGGCGGAAGAGGCATGGCGGGTGCTGGAACCGGTACTGTCCGGGTGGGCGCGCGACCTCGTCCCGCTGGAGGAGTACCCGGCGGGTTCGCTCGGACCGCCCGGGATCGACAGGAATCGATGACGGTCGTGGAATCGACGCAACACCCCGTATCCCGCGCCCCGTGCGTCGTGGTGATGGGGGTTTCGGGGACCGGAAAGACCACCACCGCCCGGCTGCTGGCCCTGCGACTCGGGGTGCCCTTCGCCGACGCGGACGATCTCCACCCCCGGGCCAATATCGACAAGATGGCGTCCGGGCTCCCGCTCGACGACAGCGACCGGGAGCCGTGGCTCGCGGAGGTCGGCGAGTGGCTGCGGGCACGCGCCGCCGAGGGGAGCGGCGGCGTCATGGCCTGTTCGGCGCTCAAACGCCGCTATCGCGACCTGCTGAGGGCAGGGGCGCCCGGTACCTGGTTCCTGCTCCTGACCGCCGACCGTGCGGAACTACTGGCACGGATAACGGGCCGGACCGGGCATTTCATGCCGGCCGCACTGCTGGATTCCCAACTCGCCGCCCTCGAACCCTTGCAACCCGGAGAGCGAGGTGTCGCCCTGCACGGCAGCCGCAATGCCCGGCACGCGGTGGAGGTGGCGATACGGTCGCTGCGGGAGCACGCCGCGGAGCACCGCCCCGATCGATGAGCCGCGTTTTCCACCCGTGACAGCCGCCGCCCGGGTGGGTGATAATGGCCACGAACCGGTTCGACCTCGAAATTCCGCCCGGGTGATGTGACGGCTTTTCCGCCGATCTTTCCAGGGAGGCCTGATGGTCCAGGTTGTGCCACTGAACTGGCTCGGTTCGTTCTGTAATTTCGGTGGTCCGCTGGCGCCGGGGGAAACCGATCACTGGTGGACGGCCGGCGGCGATTGGGGCCGGGAGAACCGGCTCTACCTCTTCACCGCGTACTGCGACGGCGGCGCCGAGATCGCGATCCGCAACATCACACATTATCGCGGCGGACACGAGGAAACCCATTTCGAAATACACAACGACGGCGCGGGAGAACCGGTCTACTACTACTTCTACATAGCTTGGTCCGAGCCGATACCCGTCTGAGGGGGACCCGTGCGCGTGCAGATCGAGTACGACCAGGACGGCCGGATCACCGCGGTATCGGGGGTCGTCACCGTCGAGCACCCCGACGGCGATCTCGGCCGTTCGGCGCGGTTCGTGCGGCCCGGGCACTTCATTCTCGATCTCGACACCGAGGTGATGGCCGATCGGACGGATCTGGCCGGATTACGCCGGCTCGCCACGCAGTATTCGATCGCCGGCCACCCCGATCATCCGCGGCTGGTGGAACGCGAAACCGACGGCTGAACCGGCGGTATCCCCACCGCCGGCGCCCCGGGCACCGGTGCGGCCTGTCCGGTGGAGTTCACCGGGCAGGCCGCATACCACCGGCGTGGTCGCTGATCAGCAGCTCTTGGCCATCGGTTCACCGCGGAACCTGGCCTCCACGAAGTTCCAGGCGTCGGCGAACCCCGCGGCGGCGGCGGTCATATGTTCGGCGATGTCGTAGGTGGTCAGTTTCACCGGCGCGCCCGCGCGGCAGGAGCGGTCGGCGAACTCGGCCACCCCGTCGTACGGGGTGAGCTCGTCGTAGCGGCCGTGCCACAGATAGGTCGGCGTGGTCGGCACCCCGTCGAAGTAGCGCAGGCTGTTCTCCCGCAGGACCTGGTGCGCTTCGGGGCTGTCCATCAGACTTTTCGACGCGGCCATCTGCTCCGCACTGCGGAATGCGCCGTGGAACAGCAGGAACCGCCGGCAGGCGTCATGGGTGAACTCCCGGAACCACAGCCCGTTCGCGTTGAGCTGGTCCGAGATCGGCAGCCGGTCCGGGTACTCCCGCTCCAGACCCATGGCCGCGGCGAAGGCCAGACCGAAACCCGGATGCGGGGCGAAACCGAGGCCCAGCGCCATCTGCTCCAGATCGGCCGGGATACCGCCCGCGGCGATGCCGGCGATCTTCAGCTCGGGCGCGTAGGAGGGTTGCAGGGCCGCGGCCCATCCGGTGGCCAGACCGCCCCCGGAATAACCGGCCAGGGCGACGGGGGAGTCCGCGAGGCCGAGTTCGGCGGCCCGCTGGACGGCGCGGACACTGTCGAGGGTGACCATTCCGCTCAGCCGTCCGGCGGCATAGGCGACATTCGGTCCCAGGTAATCGGGCACCGAGACGGCCCAGCCGCGCCCGATCGGCAGCATCGCGCCGACGGCGTCCTGTAGTTCACCATTGAACAGCGACCGCGACGGATTGCATCGGGTGCCCAGCGAATTGATCAGCGCCTGATAGGAGACCAGCGGTGGGTTCTTCACGCCGACGGGCAGCAGCACCGTGGTCACGCCCATGATCGGATTACCGAGGGAGTTGGTGGACCGGAAGGCTACCTGCCAGCCTTCGGTGCCCACGTACATACCGGTATCGATCTTGCGGGTGCGCACCACCTCGCCGGGCTGCAGTCCGGCGAGTTCGGGGGGTGCGGTGTAGAAGGGGTCCGGGTCCGGTTGCGGGTAGAGCGGTTCGGCGCTGGCGCCACCGCCGAGAATCCCGACCGAGACGAGGGTCAACAGCAGGACCAGGATACGGATGGAAACTCTGGACACGTTCTTCTTTCGGACAGCTGGGATCGACCGGCGCCGGCCCGGCATTCGTGATGCCGTGACGGCCTGCACCGTGAGGAGGTGCGCGGTGGTGCAGCGAACGGCTCCGGTCGCTGTCGTACAGGTTGTACCGCGGCGACGGTCCGCGTGGCGGGATCCATCGCTCGAACGAACGTCTGCTCCGGCTTGTGACCGCATCCGAGTTCGGCTCGACGAGCAACGATACGTCGTGCGCGGGCGAAAAGTGTGATCTTGCGCAAGGGGGACAAGGGATTCTGCGCGAACTCATGAGGAAACCCGGATACCACTGGAGCCGTCACAGCGGCCGCTCCCGTGATTCACGGTGTTCCTGCCCGGTGCATGTGGTACGACCGCGGTCGGTAACCGCTGGGCGAGCGACAGGGCAAGGCCGGTCGCGGCCCGGCTCGGATATCGACCGCTCTTCCCGTTGTTGGGACGAAAAATTACTGTTGTCATGAAAAAATTTCGGTAGTTGGTGACGGTGCGGACAAGGAAGACCGGCGGAAGTAAGCAGTGAGCGATCAGAGCAAGGGCTCCCCGGAGGGCGCCGGGGACGAGAAGCAGGAGACCGATTCCCGGCTACCGCTGAGCGGTGAACCCGGCGAGTCCACTGCAGCCGCCGATCCCGCCGAGGTCGAAGGCCGTGAGCGTGTTCTCGCGTGGGAGATCGCCACCGCACTGGGCGAAGCGGGTCCCGCCGAGTGGCGGCAACTCGACGCCGTTTTCGCGCTCACCACCACCACGGCCTTCGCCGAGGTGGTCTACTCCGGCCGGGAACGTTCGATGCGCACCGAGCCGGCCGGGCCGGTCCTCGACAGGGTCCGCGAACACCGGGCGCTGGTCGCCGAACTGGACGGGGAGCCGTGGTGGCGCCTGCTGCTGCGGCTGAGCGCCGAGGGGGAGTTCGAGGTCGATTACGACTTCGGCGACGAGCCGTTTCCGGACGGTCAGCTCTTCGAGCCCGATGCCTACCGTGCGGACCTGGACGAATTCCCCCGGGAATCGCTGCCGGTCTGGCTGGCCGCCTACATCGGGCACGCCGAGCGGCAGATGCGCACACCGCAGGACGCCGCGCGGGACGCGCGTGCGGACCGCGCCGCCAAAGTGTGGCCGACGATGGCCGAGAACGAATTCCCGGACTTCCCGGCGATGTGGGCCCGGTGGGCGTGTATCTCCGCGGGCTTCGTCGCAGCCGGTTCCGACTGGGGTCCGCGGGTGCTGCCCGGTATGGGGTGGTTCGAGAGTTCCCGCCGCGGTGGTTCGACGCTGTACACGCTGCCGGGCGGCCGGGCGGTGATCTCCGGTGGGGTGTGGGAGGCTCCCGATCTGGACGCCGCATACAACGATGGCGCCCCGATGCCGCGCCTCTTCGCGGGCGCGCCGGAATGGATCGCGGACCCGGTACTCAACCCGCGCTCGGCCACCGGCCTGCTGTCATTCGTCTACTGGTGGGACGGTGGGCGCTGGTATCGCGGCGAATCGCCGTCCGCGGAGGCCTGCGCGACCGCGGTGCCCGGAGTGTGGACGGCCGATACGGTGGCCGGCATTCTCGCCGGACTGGCCGCGCAGCCGCCGACAGCGCAGCACCGCGCCGCAGCCGGGGCGCTGGTCTCGGCCGCCGAGATCGGGGTCGTGACCCGCGAAACCCTCCTCGCTCTCTTCGACGAGGAACAGTTCGATATCGACGGCGCCATGTATCAGCTCGGTCTCGCGGGCGTCGTGGCCTCGCTGCCGCCGCAGATGTCGGACGAAGAGGCCGTTTTCCGGGTGCGCGGGTACATCGAGAGCCGGGGCCTGGACACCACCGGTTACCCGCTCGACCAGCTGGTGGCCGACCGGTTCAGCTGCGGCTGGATGGTGTACGTGCCGGTACCCCGCGGGGAGATCGCGATCGGCCGGGCGATCTTCTACATCGCCGACGACGGCGTGCTCGAGCACTCGTCCTCGTCGATCGCCCCGACGACATTTGTCGAAGAGTTCGAGCAGCGCTACCACGAACGCCGCGGGGTGACGGTGTGAGCCCCCACGAGGTGCGGGGATGATGGACCGGGTCAGCCGACCCGGCCGTACAGATAGTCCTCCAACGGGAACCGCACTGCCTCGCGATGGGCGTTGACCGTACTGGTCGGGCGGAGCAGTGCCGCCTCGCCGTGCTGGTTGAAGTAGTAGCTGCGGGCGGTGGCGCAGTCGCCGCCGTAGAACACCGAGGAAGCGAGCTTGCCGGTGACCCGGTCCAGGAATTCGGTGTTGGCGCGGGCACTGACCTCGAAGGTGGTCTCACCGCGTCGAGCCAGTTCCCCGAAGAGCCTGGCCATATGTTTCATCTGTGCCTCGATGGTGGTGAAGTAGGACAGGCCGCTGTAGGAGTACGGGCTGTTGAGGCTGAGGAAATTCGGGAACTTCGGCACGGTGATGCCCTCATAGGCCTGGAACCGGTTGTCCCGCCAGAATTTGCCGAGGTCCACTCCGTCGCGGCCGATGATCTCGATCGCCGGGAAGTTCACATCCCAGAGGTTGAACCCGGTGGCCAGCACCAGGGTGTCGATCTCGGTCTTCGTACCCGCGGCGGTGACGATCCCGTCCGGTTCGATCCGATCGATCCCGCCGGTCTCCAACCGGACGTGCGGTTCGTTGAAGGTCGCGAAGTAGCGGTTGGAGAAGGTCGGGCGTTTACAGCCGAAATCGTAGTCGGGGGTGAGCTGCTCCCGCGTCCGCTTGTCGCGGACTTGGGCGCGCAGGTGGGCCTTGGCCAGCAGGGCTGCCGCCTTGTTCAGGGGTTTGGCCTGCTTGTAGTGCAGGACGCCGATCACCATGAGCGCCTCCAGTGCGGCGGTGTTGGCCAGCCGCGCGGCCTTCTGGGTGACCGGGACCCGGGCGAACAGGCGCTGCACCGCGGGCGGGATCGGCATATCGACCTTGGGCACCACCCAGATCGGGGTGCGCTGGAACACGGTGAGTTCGCGGGCCCGGGCCGCGACCTCGGGGACGAGTTGCACGCTGGTGGCGCCGGTGCCGACGATCGCGACCCGGCGGTCGGTGAGGTCGTAGGTGTCGTCCCAGGCCGTGGTGTGGATGATCTTGCCGGTGAAGGTATCGATACCCGGGAACGGCGGGGTGTAGGGCTGGGAGAGAAAACCGGTCGCGGTCAGTAGATAGCGCGCGGTCAGCGTTTCGCCGCCGGCGACGGTGACCACCCAGTACTGGTGCTCGGCGTCCCAGCGGGCGCTGTCGACGGAGGTGCCGAAACGCATCCGCTCGCGTAGGCCGTATTTGTCGGCGACGTGCTCGGCGTACTTCTTCAGCTCCTCACCCGGCGCGAACAGCCGCGACCAGTTCGGGTTCGGTTCGAAGGAATAGGAGTAGGTCACCGAGGCGATATCGACGGCCAGACCGGGATAGCGGTTGACGTGCCAGGTGCCCCCGAGATCGGATTCGCGTTCGAGGATCACATAGTCGTGCAGACCGAGGCGGTCGAGCTGGATACCCGCCCCCATGCCGCCGAATCCCGCACCGACCACGACCGCGTCGTATCGAGGTGCCACGCCGAACCTCCTGCTGTTCCGCTGAACGATTTATCACAGAATGACACATCATTCCGCTTGTGATGACGATATCATCGGGGGCGTGACGAAGCCATCGACGCGGGCCGAACGCCGTAAGGCCGAGCTGCGCCAGGAGATCATCGATACCGCCTTCGTCTGTTTCGCCGAAAAGGGCTACCACGCGACCGGGATCGCCGATATCGCGACCCAGCTGGGCATCGGCCACGGCACCTTCTACCGCTACTTCAGCAACAAGCGCGACATCATCGACCATGTGATCGACGATCTGGCGGCGCGGATCATCGACGCGCTGGGGACCGACAACGCACCCGATGCCGCGACCACCCTGGACCAGTACCAGGAGCAGATCGACCGGATCGGTGTCGCGCTCACCCGCATCCTCCTCGCGGATCGGCGCGTGGCCCGGCTGCTGCTGTTCCACGCGACCGGTATCGACGACGAACTCACCCGGCGTCTGTACGGGCTGCTCGACACCGCCGACGCGCTGACCGCCGGATATCTGGACCACGGCGTCGAACTGGGTTATCTGCGTGCGGACCTCGACACCATCAACACCGCCCGGGCGGTGACGGGGATGCTGCTCGCCGGGGTGGCACACGGGCTGCGCGATCCGGACGAGGCGGCCATCGCCGCGTTGAACAAGGCGATCCGGCGGCTGCTGATCGACGGTGTCCGCAAGGACTGATACCGCGACGCTGCGGTAATTCTCACCGCCGCGCTACCCGGAGTACCGGCGTGCGTGCACCTACAGTGGAGAGATGTCGCCGTTGGACGAATGGCATCCGTCCACCGTCGCGGACTGGAGTGACGAACGTCGCCGGGCCAGGTTGCGCGAGACGCGCCCGGACCACGGATGGAAGACGTTGCGCCGCACCAGACTGGCGTTGTTTCGGGTAGCCGCACTGCTGATGATCGTCGGGGTCGCGTTCGCGCAGTATTGGGAGCACGATGTCGAACCGGAGCGCGTACGCCTCGCGCTGACCGAGCCCGCGCTGTTACCGATCGCCGCACCCGCCGACCCCGGTAAGCGCGATACCGCCGTCGTGGACCTGGTGGGGCTGGGCAATCTCAATGCCGGCGATACGGCCGCCGCGCTGCCGGCATTGCGCGAGATGGGTGCGGTCTGGGCGATCCGCTACGACAACCGCGGTATCGACACCGAGGTGATCGCCGACCTGATCATCCGGGCCGCGGCCATGGCGGGGGTGCGCAATATCGTGCTCACCGGGCACAGTATGGGCGGGGTGATCGCACTCGAGGTCGCCGAGCACATCCATATCGGCAGCGACCGCCGATTGGTGGGTGTGCTGCTGGACTGCACGCCGCTGGATCTCGACGCGGTCCGCCCGGAGAGTCGCGGCCTGGGGGAGGACATGGTGCGCTGGATGGGCTGGCTCCCCGGTGCCCGGGAGAGCCGGGGTTTGCGCACCGCGGTGGAAACCTATGCGCGCCGGGAGAGTTTCCTCGACCGCAGCGGTGTCCCGGGTATCCGGTTCGCGGATTTCCGGAAAGCGGTGGGACAGGTGCTGCACGACAAGATATTCAACGCCGACGCCGCCGGCAACGGCTTGATCGAGGCCCAGTTCCTGGCGATCGTGGCGGGCGGCGCGACCGACGATCTGCGTGCGGTGTCCAAGCCGGCGCACGGCAAACCACGGCCGGCCATCGTTTTCATCCGCCCGCACGATGGGAGCCGGGACCGGGTGGTGGATGTCGCGCGCACCCAGGAGGTCCTGATCGACAAGGTCGGGGGCGTGAACGGGAATCTGCTGGTCGTGAAACCGCGGGGCACCGGCCACGCGAATCCGCGGCAGCGTCCCGCCGAATACAACAAGGTGATCGCGCAGCAGGTGCTGCCGTTCGTGGAGCGGTACCAGGCGCGGATCAGCAGTGTCGCCGGCGCGGTGCCGGCCTGGCACCGGTAGGGCCGCGCGCGGTACCGGCCCACGACCGGTGATCACCGGGCCGGGACGATCTCCGGTACCGGCCCGGTCAGGTAGCGCTGGATCGTCGGGCCCAGCCAGGCGATCACCTCGGGTCCGGTCATGGCGGCCACCGGCGGAAAAGCGACGACGAAACGGCACAGCGCCATACCCAGGATCTGAGACGCCGCCAGACCGGCTCGAGTGGGCGCCTCCCCGGGGTCGTCGCCGGCCTTCGCGATCACCGGACCCAGTTGGGTCGCGAAGATCGATCGCATGCGGTCGGCCGCCGCCGGATTGGTGACCCCGGCCCGCAACAGGATGAGCAGGGTTTCGTCGCGCTCCCAGCGATCCAGGAAATGCGCCACCAGGGCCGGACCGATTCGGTCGCGTGGCACCTCCGTCAGATTCGGTAACTCCAGATCGAATTCGGCGGCTGCCGCGAACAGTCGCTCCTTGTTGCCGTAGTACCGCATCACCATGGCCGGGTCGATTCCGGCGTCGGCGGCGATCGCCCGGATCGTCGCCCGGTCGTACCCGTCGGCGGCGAAGCGCTCCCGGGCCGCGGTGAGGATGACCGCCTTCGTTTCTTCCGAGGTCCTTCTCATGCCAACAAGTGTAGGCCAACAACTGTTGACAAGGTGTACGGCCCGGCATAACCTCGATGCCAACAAGTGTTGACCTCCTGAGAGCGGGTAGAACGATGACCACCGAAATCGCAGATGTCCTGATCGTCGGCGCGGGCCCGGTCGGTCTCACCGCCGCCGTCGTACTGACCCGGCTCGGCCACGAGGTCGTGATCGTCGACAGCCAGGCCGAGGGTGCGAACACCTCCCGGGCGGCGGTGGTCCACCCCCACACCCTCGAGTTGCTGGAGCCCTACGGGGTGACGCGGCCGTTGGTCGGTCGCGGTCTGCACACTCCCGACTTCACCATCCGGGATCGGGGCCAGGTGCTGATCGCCGTCCCCTTCGACCGGCTCCCCACCGCCTACCCCTACACGCTGATGATCTCGCAGGCCGATACCGAGAAATTCATCCTGCGACGGCTCACCGAACTCGGCGTACCGGTGCGGCGCCCCGTCGAGGTGACCACGGTGGTCCAGGACGCCGACCTGGTGACGGTCACCCTCGCCGAGGGAGAGCAGATCCGCGCCCGGTACCTGATCGGCGCCGACGGTTTGCACAGCACGGTGCGCGAACAGGCCGGTATCGGGTTCACCGGCGGCAGTTATGCCGAGTCGTTCACCCTGGCCGATGTGCGGGTCTCCGGTGGGGTCCCGAAGGACGAGGTGATCCTGTACTTCTCCCCGGCCGGGCTCGTCGTCGTGGCACCGCTGCCGGACGATATGTACCGGATCGTGGCCACCGTGGACGAGGCGCCGCACGAGCCCGACGTCGCCTTCGTACAACGACTGCTGGACGAACGTGGTCCGAAAGCACAACCGGCGGTGGTGGAGGAAGTGGTCTGGGGCTCACGTTTCCGCGTGCACCACCGTATCGCCGATCGTTTCCGGGACCGTCGCATCCTGCTGGCGGGCGACGCCGCCCATGTGCACTCGCCGGCCGGCGGACAGGGCATGAATCTGGGGATCGAGGACGCGGTCACCGCCGCGACGACCCTGTCCCGGGTGCTGCGCGGTGAGTCACCGGACCTGCTCGACGAGCACGCCGCGGCCCGTCGGCGCACTACGGAGTCGGTGGTCGCGATCGCCGGCCGGCTCACCTCGCTGGCAACGGTCCCGCCCGCGGTGCGCGCGATCCGGAATATCGCCATGCGCCTCGCGGGCCGGACGGCACTGGTACGCAACAAGCTGGCCTGGCGGTTGTCCGGTCTCGACCGTCGTTGACCCACGGACCCGCTCGAACAAAGGATTGCGACAGACGCCGCCGCCGACGCCCGGATCCCGTTGCCGGTAGCGGGTTTACGGGCCGCAGGTCATGCGCCGTCCGCGTCGGCGGTCTCCGTGGGCTCGTCCTCGGCGCGGGTGAGCGGCAGCCACACCGTGAACCGGGTATCGCCGGGCCGCGAATCGACCCGGATGTCGCCGCCGTGCTTGTCGACGACGATGCGGAACGATATATCGAGGCCGAGCCCGGTGCCCTCGCCGACCGGTTTGGTGGTGAAGAACGGCTCGAAGATGCGGCCCTGCACCTCGTCCGGGATACCGGGCCCGGTATCGGCGACCACGACGACCGCGCAGTCGTTCTCGAGCCGGGTGCTCAGGGTCAGCGTCCCGCTGCCCGCCATCGCGTACACCGCGTTGTCGATCAGATTCGTCCACACCTGGTTGAGTTCGGCGGCATAACACGGCACCTGGGGCAGGGCGCGGTCGTAGTCCTTGACCACCTCGATCGAGTCACCGATCTTGCGGCTGAGCATCACCAGTGTGCTGTCCAGGAGTTCGTGCAGGTCCACCACCTGGAACGGAGCCCGGTCCATCTGGGAGTACTGTTTGGCCGCGTCCACCAGCGTCGAGATGCGCGTGGTGGAGTCGGCGATCTCGTTCATCAGTAATTCGGTCTCGATGGTGTAGTTCAGCCAGCGGAACGCCCCCTCGAGTACCTGGGGCGGGCAGCCCTCGAGGGTGGCGGCCACGCGTTCGAGCCAATCGGTGTCGAAGCCCGCCTGGACATAATTGGGCGCCAGTTCCCAGCCGTCGCGGATCCCGTGGTCCTCGAGCCATTCGCCGAGCAGATCTTCCCGGTCGGCCGCCTCGAGCGCCGAGAGTTCCGGTGCCTTGGCGACCTGGGCGGCCGCCTCCTCCTGCAGCCGGACCAGGGTTTCCAGGACGGCGGTATCGAACTTTCCCTGCGCCATCATGGCGAGCTTGTGCCGCATTCCCGCGATCCGGTCGCGCAGGCCCGAGGTCGCCCGGACCGCGGCCGCGGCCGGATTGTTCAATTCGTGGGTCAGCCCCGCCGACAACGAACCGAGGGCGAGCAGTCGCTCCCGCTGGGCGATCCGCGCGTTGGTGTTGCGGTTACCGAAGAACGCGCCCTCGAGCAGATGGACCGCCATCGGAAACCAGCTGTGCATCATCCGGGCGAAGATCTGTGCGTCCAGCACATAGAAACGCGACGTACGGGTCACGTAGAGCGAGGTGGCGTAGTGGGTCTCGGCCCGCTCGCCCAGATACGCCGTCCACGCTCCCGCGTAGGCGCCGCGATGGTCGGTGTGCACCATCTCGATCTCCCGCCCCCCGGACAGTTTGGTGAGTCGCACCTCACCGTCCATGAGCACATAGAAGCAGGTCGCCGGATCGCCCTCCTGGTACACCGGCCCTGGTTCGACGGTTTCGATGCGGCCGTCGGCGCACAACCAGTCCAGCTGCTGATCGTCGAGTTTCTCGAACAGGAACAGCGACCGCAGTTCGGCGGGATCGCAGATACTCATTATCGGTCTCCTCTAGGCCAGGTAGCGGTGCACGAGCATGACGGCCATGGCGCCCTCACCGACGGCCGAGGCCACCCGCTTGGCGGATTCGGCGTGGACGTCCCCGGCCACGAAGACCCCGGGCACGCTGGTTTCCAGATGATGCGGCGGGCGCGGCAGCTCCCAGCCCTTCGGCCGCTCACCGTCGACCAGCAGGTCCGGGCCCGCCAGGACGTACCCCGCGGGGTCGCGGTGCACCACGCCGTCGAGCCAGTCGGTCTGGGGGGCGGCCCCGATGAACAGGAACAGTCGTTCCGCGGGAACTGCCTCCTCGGCGCCGGTCCGGTTGTCGCGCAGGACCAGGGTGTCCAGATGGTCGTCACCGTTCACCGCGACCACCTCGGTCTCGGTGTGCACCCGGATATCGGGCACCTGGGCGATCTGCTGGATCAGATAGTGCGACATGGACTTCTCCAGCGTGTCCCCGCGCACCACCAGGTGCACCGTGCGCGCGTTGCGGGACAGGAACATCGCCGCCTGACCGGCCGAATTCGCGCCGCCGACGATATAGACGTCGTGCCCCGCGCATTCGGCGGCCTCGGTCATGGCCGACCCGTAGTAGACCCCGCGTCCGGTGTACTCGTGCACACCGGTCGCCGGATGGCGCCGGTAGTCCACACCGGTCGCGATGATGACCGTATGAGCGGACAGGGCGCCGCCGTCGGCGAACCGCACGGTCCGGGCCGACCCGTTCACCTCCAGTCCGACGACCTCACGCGTGGTGACCACCTCGGCCCCGAACTTGGCCGCCTGGCGACGCGCCCGGTCGGCCAGCTGTGCCCCGGACAACCCGTCCGGGAAACCCAGGTAGTTCTCGATGCGCGAACTCTGGCCCGCCTGGCCGCCGGTGGCCGTGCGCTCGACCAGGACGGTGCGCAACCCTTCGGAGGCGCCGTACACCGCGGCGCCCAGCCCCGCCGGCCCGCCGCCCACGACGATGAGGTCGTAGAAGTCGCCGACCGGTTCGGTGCTCAATCCCACGCCGGCGGCCAGTTCCCCGTCGCTGGGCTGGACCAGCGCCTGTCCGCCCTCGGTGATCACCACCGGGCAGCGGCGGGGGTCGGCGCCGGCCGCCTCGAGCAGGCGCGCGCCCTCGGGTTCGTCGGCCAGGAACCAGCGGTAGGGCAGCTGGTTACGGGCCAGAAACTCCCTGACCTGCGACGACCTGGGTGACCAGCGGTTGCCGATGACCTTGGTGCCGTGCACCGGCCGGTGCTCGCTGCTGCGCCAGGCATCCAGCAGGCCGTCCAGCACCGGGTACAGCTTCTCCTCCGGCGGATCCCACGGTTTGAGCAGGTAGTGATCGAGATCGACGACATTGATCGCATCGATGGCGGCATTGGTGTCGGCGTAGGCGGTGAGCAGCACCCGGCGGGCGTAGGGGTCGAGGTCCATGGCCTGCTCGAGGAACTCGATACCGTCCATACCCGGCATCCGGAAATCGGCGATGAGTATAGCGACGGGCTGGCCGCGTAGTTTCATCTCGCGCAGCACCTCGAGCGCCTGCGGGCCGGACTCGGCGCGCAGGATCCGGTACTCGGCGCCGTAGCGGCGCCGCAGATCACGGACCACGGCCCGGGACACCCCGGGGTCGTCGTCGACGCTGAGGATGGCGGGCTTGCTGGTCGCGGGAGAGCTCACCTGACGAGTATGCCGCGTCGCCGCGCGCCCGTTGTCGGCGCGAGGTCGATGTTCGGTCGGAAACGGGGCCTGGGAGGTCGAGGTCACGTCGAGCCGGGGTCCGGTGCGCCGGCGGGCGCGTAAGTACTCCGTTCGACCGCAGTCCGAACCGGAGCCACGGATACGCTGCTGGAGCCGGTGGAATATGTTTGCCAGGGCCAGGAAGGGTGCGGGATGCGGCATCACGCGATATCGCCCACACTGATCGGAACCTGCTGGTGATGGGTGCGGAGGAAAGGTGATCGAGTGACTGATCCGCTGTGGCTCGATCCGGACGCGATGCATGCCTCGGCGGCGGAGTTCGACCAGATGGCCGACGAACTGGCGCAGATGCTCGCGGAGTTGAGGGCCACGTCGCTACGCGAGGGAGAATCCTGGGGTACCGACGCGCCCGGGAAAGCCTTCGCCGAAAGCTATGTGCCCACCGCGGAGCAGGGCATGGCGGGTTTCGAAAATCTGGTAAACCGCGTCCGTGCCCTCGGCGCCGGTCTCCGTGCTGCTACCGGAACGTACACGGATACGGACAACGCCGGGAGCGCGCAGGTACGGAATTATGATCCGGCGCTCTACCCCGACGCAGGCACGAATCCGGCTGCTTCGATATCTCCGTCTCTCGTCCCGGCGGCGAACCCCGCGGACCGGACCGGAGTACCGACGCAGCAAACCACCGGGGCGCAGCGGCCGGTCGATGATCCGATCGCTTCCGAGGCGGGGCAGAATGCCGCCGACGGCACGCAGCCCGACGCCACCGCCGACGCGGATCGCGCACAGCCGGGCGAAGCCCCGCAATCCCCGCAGCAGCCGGGTTCCGGCGACCCGGGGTCGCCCGAGCCCGGGACCGATCCGGGCGGCCCGGAACAAGGACCGCAACCTCCGCTGCATGCTCCGGGAGCTCCGGCCCCGGCGGGTGCGGCGGCTGCGTCACCAGGTGCGCAACCTCCGAGAAACAGCGAAACGAGCGCCCCGAAAGCGTCGGAGGGTCCGAAGCCGACGGCGGCTCGCACCACGTCCGCCGGATCGGCCGATACGCCCTGGGGTCGCAATTCCCCGGGCTCCCCACGATCCGGCGCGCCGGTCGGTGCCACTGCTCCGGAACATCAGCTCCCGCCGCGGGCAGTTCCGCCGCGAACTGCCGATCGGCCGCCGGCGTCGGCGAAGCCGGACGCAAATTCCCGCCGAACGCCGCCTTCGCGCAAAGAGGCGATGGCCGCGAACGCTCGGCGCGAGGCCGATGAGGCGGCCATGGAAATCCTGCGTGACCTGGCCGCACGGCGCGACCTCGAGATCATCGGATTCGAAACATCGGGTATCGCCGAGCAGACAGCCAGGGAGATCGCCGAAGCTGTCGACGCAGTTCTCACCGAGCATCCCGCCATCCTGTGCGGGCTCGAGGTCGCTGATGCCGGGCCGCTCTCCCGGGCGGAGAATCGAAGTGCGGATGCTGTGGATTCCGCGGTGAACTCGCCGCAGCCTCCGGAACCATGGATCGTTCTGCATGTGACCGCGACCGCGGACCCCGGTGTGCTCATCGGCCGCGACCGGGCCCGCCACAATCCCGTGGACAGCCTGCTGCAGCAACGTCCGATGTATGTGACCATGTTGCGGGACCTCGGCCAGGTGCTGGACCTGACCGGCGGGCTGCGCGCCCGGGCAGAAGCACAGCGGGCGCTGATCACCGAATACCTACGAATCAGTGGTGCCCAGGCCGACACTCTCGGGCGGATCGTCAGCGGGTACAAATCCTGGCGGGCCGAGCTCGGTGACTACTGCTTCGACGACCGCACTTTCTCGCCCGGCCGAGCCCTTGCCGCGGGTTTCGCCGCAGTCCAGCTGGCCGGCAGCGAAGCTCCCCCGGCGGCCAAGACCTTGCATCGGTTGCTGGTGGCGATGGCGCGGGCAGCGCTGCCGGGCAACCGATGAACAGATGATCCGGAAAGGATGCGGCCTTGGACCAGTGGAAACGAGAAGGTTTGTTGAACGCCAACAATGGGCTGCGGAACCAGATCGAAGACCTCCTCGACACCTTCCAGCAGCAGCAGGCCCGGTTGGCTGAAACGTATCGGCAACTGGAAGAGACCCGAATCCGAGCCGAATCGGTGGACCGGTCGGTGGCGGCGACCGTTGATGCGAGCGGGGTACTCACCGAGCTGGGTCTCACCCCATCGGCGTTACGCAAATCCCCCGAAGAGCTGGCCCGCGTAATCGTCGAGACCGTCACGCAGGCGGCCGAACATGCTCGCGAGCATCAGCAGGCGTTCATCTCTCCGGCTACCGAGGACCTCGAGAAAATGGATGGTCTCTCGGACCTCGTGCCCGAGGTACCCGACCTACGCGATATCCGTACCTTTCTTCGCGGCGAGCGGAATCCGCCGCAGTGACGCTGGGGATTCGCCGCCTTCTCAGCGGTGGGGACTTATTAATATCAAATGAACATCGGGACGAACAGCTCGGGCGTATGAAGTAAAGGTAGATGCGGTGGATGGGCAGGGGTGAGTTTTGTCTCTGCTGTTGCCGTGGTGGTTGCCGCCGGCGGTTTTAGAGGTTGTCGCTGGGCATTTTCCGGAGGCGCGGGAAGATGCGATGCGTCGGGAGGCCGACGAGTTGTCGGCGAAGGCGGAGCGGTTGCGCCGGGGGGCGGAGTTTCTTTCGAGTAGGGCTGATGGTCGCCGGGTGGGGTTCGGTGGGGCCGGTGGTGATCAGTTCGGGGGGGCGTGCCGGGATACGGCGGCGGAGTGCAATCGTCAGGCCGATCGGTTGGACGCGCAGGCCGAGCAATTGTACGAGGGGGCGAATGCGTTCGAGGTCCAGAAGTGGACGGTGATCGGCTTCGCGGCGATCTTGGCGTGGACGTTGCTGCATGCGGCGATCATGTTCGCGTATGGGGGTGCGCTCGAGGCGTATGTGGCCACGATGCGGACGCGGACGGCGTTGGGGATCGCGTCGCGGAAGTTGTTGGAGTATTTCGCGGGGATGAGCGCGCGCGCTGCCGCGGAGCGGGGGGTTGTGGCGCTGTCGGTGAAGGCGGGGGTTTTCGGTGCTGTGCAGGGCGGTGGGATCAATCTGGCCGTACAGCTCAAGCAGGTCGGTTACGAGCAGCGGGGCGCGGTTGCTTGGAAGGACGTGAAGATCGCGGCGGTGGCGGGTGGTTTCGGTAGTGCCGCGGGTGTGGTGGCGGGTAAGTGGGTGGGGGATCGGTGGGTTGTCCCGGCGACTCTTGCGCACGCCGAGCTTGCCGACACGATGGGGAAGCGGGTGGGTGTCCAGCTGGGTGGGGCACTGTTTACCGGTCTTCCGGGTGGGTTGGTGGGTGGCATCGTGGGTACGGGGGTGGCGGTGACGATGTCGGGGGAGAAATTCACGCTGGAGGCTTTCACGGAGTCTCTCGTACCCGCGATGGCGGGAGGATTTCTGGGGGCGGCGGGGCACAGTCTGGCCAGTTTGCGGGCGGCGGGGCCGTCGGTGTCGCCGGGTGTGGATGCGTCGGATATCGGTGGGGTGTCGCGGGGTGTGGAGGGGGGTGCGCCGACGGGGAGTATGGGTCGGCCGTTGACCGAGGCGCTGGTCGCGCATGGTCCGTTGCGGGGTGTGGATCCGGACGCGGTGCCGAAGTCTCATCAGCAGAAGCTGAACGAACTGCTGTCGGGGTTGTTGCGGGACGTCGATACCGATGTCCGGCAGGTCAATTCGGTGGATTGGCAGCCCAAGGGTATCTCGCTGCCGGAGAACGTGGGTCCGGTGAAGGTGGATTCGCTGGCGCCGCGTACGGGCTCCGGCCCGGCGGCCGACGGCCGTGATGTAGGTGCTGATATCGGTTCGGGGCGGTCGGTGTCGCCGGGTGTGGATGGTGAGGCTACTCGGGCGGGTGGTGAGTCGGGTGGGGGTGTGCGGCCGGCGGGGGAATTGCATGCCCGGTTGCTCCAGCACCTCGGTGGGGACGAGTCGGTGGGGGTGCCGATGGCTGCGAAACCGGACAAGCTCATGGTTCCCGAGGGAGGGACTTTCAACGAGTTGCCCGGTGGGCGTGGAAATATCGCCGAGGGATCGGTCGCAAAGCCGGAGAAGCCGGCCGGTGTGGTGGCCGGTGAAGTGAACGCCTCGGGTGGGCGTGATGTTCGCGCCGGGTCGCTGCTGCCCGAGGCTGCCGGGCGGCCCGCGTCGGCGGGTGGGGACGACGCGGGGGTAGTGGCCGGTAGGTCGGAGGTGTTGCCGGAGAATCTGGTCACTTCAAGGCAACCCGAGGCCGGTCCCGTGCATCCTGCCGCTGCTGGGGACGAAGCGGTGGCCGCTGCCGGTAGGTCTGCGGCGTCGCCGGAGGCTACAGCAACGCCGCGGCAGCCCGGGGTGGACGGTGTGGTGGTCCGGGAGCCTGCCGCGGGAGCGGTGAAGGCGTCCGGTGCGACCGATTCGCCGGCGCCCGTGCGCGCCGCTCCCGAAGCAACGCCGGCCAAGGCATCCGGGGAGACGAGGCCGCCGGTGAACAGGGCCGATGCGATCGGTAAACCGCTGGCATACCCGGATAGAGCGGTTTCGGCCGAGGTGTCCGGCGCGGCGTCCAAACCGCCGGTGGTGAAACCGGAACCGCAGGGAGGCGATATCGCGGGAGATGCCGCGGTGAAGCCGTCCGGAGAGACGCCGGCGAAATCGTCTGTATCTGCCGAGGAACCCGGACGGGCCGCCGAGGACGGCGGTTCCTCGAGGTTCGACGCCGAGTCCGTCGATGATTCCGGTGTGCGGGCGGGAGACCGGGATGCGGGAGCTGGTGATGGGCAGGACGGGCCGGCGGCCGGGGAGAGTTCGGACGGGAGTGATCTCGCGGCGAGGTATTTGCGGGAGGCGCATGAGGTTCTTGCTCGGCATGCGGCGACGGATTGGAGTTTGGTGTCGCCGGAGGGTTTCGATTGGATGATCCGGCAGAGTGGGGATGGACACGAGTCGGCGGCGGCGATGGTGGAGATCATTCGTCGGGGTGATCCGAAGCATCGGGTGTTGCGGTGGACCCAGGTGATGGCGGTGTTGGTCGCTCGGGATGGGGGTGTGGGGAATATGCAGGCGGGGGAGGGCAAGACTCTGGTGTTCCTGGCGGCGGCGGCGTTGAAGTCGGCCCAGGAGGGCCCGGTGAAGGTGATCACGACCCGGGATGTGCTGGCGAATGAGGCGTTCGCGGAGTACAACGCCATTCTGGGTGAGTACGGATTCGATATTGTGCGGATGAATCCCGACCACCCGTATGCCGATCCGGTGGAGGGCCGGCCGACGATCTATATCGGGACGATGAATGATGCGGGGTTCGGTGAGCTTCGAGGGAATGTGGCGCCGGCGCGCCGGAACGGTATCGATGAGATCGATGAGGCGTTGGTATTCGCCGATACGACGTTCGTGTTGTCGGAGGGTTCGAGGAATCCGGCCGCGGTGGAGGTGGAGGCGGCGGTCGGGGATGCGCATGCTTTTCTCACCGATGCCCGGAAAGCGGGGTTGTTGACCGAGTTCGATTTCGGGCGTGAGCCGGGCCGGGTGGGTGGTGGTACCGAGTTGAGCGACGCCGGCCGGGCGAAGGTCGAGGAGATACTCGGCCGGCCTCTCACCGAGGAAGAAACAAATCGGTTGACGATGGCCGCCGCGGCGGAGTTCGAGTATGTCGAGAACGATCACTATGTCGTGTGGCATCATCCGGAGCTGGGACCGGAGTATGTGGTCGGTGCCGATGGTGCGCGGGTGGTGAACCCGGAATCGCACAAGATCTATATCATCGATCAGACCTCGCACAAGGTGATGTTCGATGCCGAGACCTCGACCGAGAGCCGTTGGAACGGTGGGCTGGCCCAAGCGGTGGAGGCCAAGCACGGTATCCAGATCAGGGACGATCCGGCCAGTTCGGCGTCGATCACCGCGGGGGAGATGTTCTCGGCGGACAAGAGTGATGAGATGTTCGGCTTTTCCGGTACGGCCGACACCGTGGCGGGTGAGTTGTCGAGTAGATACGGTGCGCAGGTGGTCGATATCCCGCGGTTCAAGGAATTGCAGTTGAAGATCGCCGATGATCACGTCGCTGTCGGCCGAGAAGGCGTGATCAGTCATCAGGACGCGAAATTGTCGGCGATGGCGTCCAGTATCGCCGAACGGCAACCGTCGGGTATTCCGCAGTTGGCGGTGTGTAATCGGAATAGTGAAGTCTCCCGATTGTCGGCGTTGCTGGATCGGGCGGGGGTGGAGCATATCGCGGTCGATGCGAAGTTTTTTCTGCGGCATGGGGTGGACGCGGAAGCGAAGTTGCAGCAGATCTTCGCCGAGGCCGGTCAGCGGGGGAAGGTGCTGGTGATCAACCGGCAGGGGGGCCGGGGGGTGGATATTCCGGTGGGTGCGGATGTGGATGCCGAGGGGGGTTTGCATGTGTTGATCTCGGGGCGTTCGGCCGAGTCGCGGGCGGTGGATATCCAGGTCGAGAACCGTACTGCGCGTAGTGGCGGTAAGGGTAGTGCGCAGTATTTCACCGCTGTCGATGACGCGCTCTACGCCGATGCGCCCGAGGCGCAGATCTCGATCATCCGTTACGCCCAGCATCAGGATGCGCTGGCCGAGCATCGTGCCGCGCTGGCCGAGCACGCGAGTGCGCCCAGCCGCGAAACCCAGGAGAGGCTCGCGCAGACTCTGAACAAGGTCGAGGTCACCGACCGTAATCTGGCGGCGGCCAACGCCGATATCCGGGCGTTGGCCGAGAAACTACAGCCCGTCGGTGTCCGCGCGGCCGACACCCACGACCCCGCGACCGCGCACCTGCCCCACGCGCCACCGGCCACCACCGACACCCCCGGCCCGGTGTCCCGCGCACCCGGACAATCGCCACAACCACCACCGGCCACCACCACCGGCGACCAACCGGCCACCGGTAAACCGGTCGGCGCACTCCCCACCGATCCGAGCATCACCCCGGCCTCCACTCCAGGCGCGATCGACACGGTCGCGCCGCAATCCGCCGCCCGGGTCATGCAGACCCCACCGGTGATCGTGCCTGTAACCCCTACGGACACAACCACTCCCACGGACACGACCACCACCGCGGGTACGGCTGCTTCCATGGACACGTCCACTCCGACGAGTACGCCCGCCGCGGTGGATACGACCACCGAGGGCGGTATCGCCGCTGATTCGGCCACGCCGGCTGTGACGGGCCCACAGCGATCAGTTCACGAGTCCACCGAACTGTCGGCGGCACGGGACGGTGACCGCGCGGCCGCCAGATCGCTGGTCGAGAACCACTGGTCCGCCACCCTCGACCGCGCCATCACCACGCTCGGGTCGGACTCGACCACCGCCCCCTCGGGAGTGATGCGGCAACTGGCGCACGCGATGGCCTTCGCCGGGTTCCGGGCCGCGGCACTGAACGGGTGGTCGGTGCCCGGTGGTCAGGAACTGGGCGAGTGGCTGCACGAGAAAACCGGTGACGCACTGCTCGACGGACTGGGCCGGTTGGATGCCACCCAACGCGGCCTGGTGGCGAGCCTGCTCCAGGCGCCGTCCCGCGGACAGCAGCCGAGCCCGGAGCAACTCGACGCACTGGAACAGCTGACCCGCACCGTGCACGCGCAGTACCGCGCCGACAGCACGCCGGAAACCGGGGCCCCGGCCGCTGATGCGTCCTCGCGAACGACGGCGGACGCGACCGCACCTGCTGCTGTAGCGGCGAGCCCCGCCGACACAGCACCCGCCGATTCGGCTCCCGTCGCGAATCTACCGGCTGCTACCGGCAGGCCGGAAACAGATCGACCCGATGACATACCGGCGCCCCCGGTAACCGTTGCGGCCGCCGCGGCCCCGGCCGCGCCGACATCGCGGGACCCGGGTGCCCACTGGGATCTGCGGGTCCTGCAACGGGGAGTGGTGGCCGCCTACAAGTCCCTCGAAGGCCTGACGGACGCCGATCCGATTGTCGCCGCGCTCGCCGCGTCTCCAGTCGAGCTGTTCGGGCAGTTCGTCGACCAGCTGTATCCGAGTCAGCGCCGGGTCCTCGAGCTCCGATTCCGTACGGGACTGAACGAGGAGCAAACCGCATACGGTCTCAACGCCCGGAGCGCCCCGACGCAGCACTGGACTGCCACCACTGTCGGCACTCTGGCCGCGGGTGGGCTGCGTCGGCTGGCGCGCTCGATCGCCGCGGCGCACGGTGTCCCGGGGGTCGAACCAGCCATCGGAAACACCGAGCTCGCGGTCCTCGATTCCGCGGCTCAGGGTTTGTCCCGCGCGGCGATCGCCCAGCGCTCGAATATGCCGCGGCGAACAGTGGCCGAGATCGACCGGCGGACAGCACGGACACTGGGCGTCGCCAACCGGGCCGCCGCTGTCGCCGAAGCGACTCGCCGCGGGGAACTCGATCCCGCCGCGTTTCCGATGCCGGAAAATCCTGCGACAATCCGATTGTCCGAACGCGAGACCGCGGTGCTGGCACTCACCGCGAAAGGCCGCCCGCCCGCCGCCATCGCCGCGATCCTGTCGCTGGAGACAGCAGATGTGCACACCCACCTCCGTGAAATCGGCCGCGTTCTAGGAACCTACATACCCGCCGCCATGGTCGCGGTGGGAATTCGGGCGGGGATTCTGCAGGTCGATGGAACCCGGTGGTCGAGGTGGGACCGGACCGCCGGTGAGAGCACAGCGGACGGTGTGGACTACGGCCTCCGCGCGGTGGTCACCGCGGACGGCGCCAGCGGCAGGGCGGCCCCGGTCGACCCGGCCGCGCTCGGGCGGACCACCGGCGACGATTCGACCCTGACCCGCGCCCGAGCAGGCGATGAGGCAGCGCGGCTGGCACTGAACACGCGGTACGGGCATGAGAACATCCAGCGAACGGTGGCCATGCTGGGGTGGGAGCCGGGCCGGGGGACCCCGCCGGTCCAATTGACCCGGTTGGCGCATGCGATCCATTTCCGTGTCATGGCATTCGCCGCCGACAATCGGTGGCCGGTGCCGGCGGGGCGAGATATCGCGGACTGGTTGTTCGAGGTAGCCCAGAACACATTGTTCGAATGCCTCGGGCAGGTGGAAACTTCCGATCGTCGAACGATCGGAGCCGCGATCACACGATTGCACTGCGGTGACGACGTGACCGAGGATCAGATCGCCGCGATCCAGCGACTCGTGACCGTGGCGAAGCAGGAGTTTCGCGCCGCGGAGTCCTCGGGTCCGGCACGAAGCGGTAGAACTTCCGGCGGGAACACTTCGTTGCCGGGCGCCGCGCGGCGGCGTTCGCGCGCGCGAGGGGATCGGTCCCATGAGGAGCCGGGCGTTGCCGCGACGGCCGACGTTTTCGACCCCGCTCTGGTGACGGCGCTGAACCCCGACGATCCTATCGGTTCGCACACGGTGATCGGGCGTGGTGGATCAGGTACAGATACCGGACCGAATACTCCGGCAGACGATGGCCGGGCGCCGGTGTCCCGTGCTCCGGGCTCGCCCGGTGCTCGGGTGCCCGCCACAGCGCTCCTGCAGTTGCTCGAGCGATACATCGCACAGGGCCGCCGGGAGGAAGCGATCGCTGTGCTCCGGCGCCAGTTCGGCGAAAAGATCTTCCGGTGGGTGTCAACTGCTTTTCCCGAACCGCGGGTGGCACGAGAGATCACTGAAGAAGCGATAGCGGCCGGTGTCGACCGGCTGGGCCAGATCCCGGATCGGAATGTCGAGAAGTGGATTGTTTTCGTCGCTCGCAATCTGATGCCCGAGCACGCGAGGTTTGCCCGGTTCCGGCGGCGGCTCGAGCAAACCTACAGTGAAGCCGGAGGCGCTGAGGAACTCCGGCCGACACTGGTCGAGGCGACGACTTCAGAACTGCGGCACGCCCTTCGAGCGAACAGACTGAGCGACACACAGCGTGCAGCACTCAACCCATTCTTCTCCGACGGCCATCGTGACGGTGCCGGTGAACCGGCACTCCCGGGCGATGTCGCAGCCAGTAGCCGCGCGCTGTGGGGAGCCGTTCGAGCTCTCGTGTTCGAGATCGCCTCCGCACGGGCCGGTGAGACCATGGTCCGGGCCGGGGCGGTGGAGTTGAGCAGCCTGCAGATCGAAATGATCCGGCTGGCTGCGCGACGCGTGCCGAACCACCGGATCGCCGAACGCTGGGGAATATCCACCGGCCAGGTATCAGAATATTTTCTGGCCGCCGCACAGCAGTTCGACCTCGACGTCCGCGCAGCGGTGCTGAACGCCGCACATCACTGGTTCACCGATTCTCCGGTCGCCGACCCGGCCGTCCGACCACAGCCTGCCGAGCGGTACCGCACTATGACGGCCGGTGAGAAAGCAAGTTACCGGGCCCTTACGGAAGGTGATAAAGAGCTGTTCCGTCTGGCTGTAGCCGGAGAGAAAAACAGTGAGATCGCACAGCGACGGGGGATGTCCGCTGCGGATGTTTCGGCACGCTGGCTTCGGATCGCGGACAAACTCGGCGTCGAATATCGAGACCGGCTTGTGGATGCCGCTGTCCATGAAGGAGTCATCGACTCATCGGACCGTCTCGATCTTCTGCGGCTGTTGTCCGAGGGATGGACCGACAGACGAATCGAGCGCGCCCACGATCAGCCGCCGCGGACGGTGGAAAGGCAATTGCGTGCCATTGCAAAAAAGTTCGGGACGAGCACCAACCGGACCGCCATGGTGGCATTCGCTATCCGAAACGGCATCATAGATCATCCCGAAAACAAGGTAGCGGCCGGATCGCTGACCGCGATAGACAATGCCCTACTCGAACTCGCGGCACGGGGGATGAGCGATCGTGAGATAGGCGAACTCATCGGCAAGACGGGCGCCGCGGTCTGCGAATACTTCAGGGATATTCGCGACTCGATCGGAGCCGGTACGCGAACTCAAATGGTCGCCATGACCCTGGATGCTGTCGGAAAGAGCCGGCAGGAGTTGGATGGGGACCAGGGTATAGCCAGGTTGCGCGAATTGTTCCCGCCTGATCGACCCGCACCACAAACATTGCCGGACCCTGACGACTATGCTTCCGAGGGGATCCATCTCTGGTTGAGAGACCTGCGCGGTTTTCGTGGTATGACCCAGAGGCGTTTCGCGGAGATCGCCGAAACATCGCCCCAGACGGTCTCGCGGATCGAGCGAGGGATCACCCGCCCATCGGTGGCTGTAATGAGGCAGCTGCGTGATGGTCTGGGTCTTCCCGATTCG
This sequence comes from Nocardia sp. NPDC002869, assembly GCF_046764065.1. Lineage (NCBI taxonomy): Bacteria > Bacillati > Actinomycetota > Actinomycetes > Mycobacteriales > Nocardiaceae > Nocardia > Nocardia sp. NPDC002869. The sequence goes on along the minus strand of NZ_JBKOOL010000001.1, from coordinate 60,723 downwards.
GTTGTGCGGAGGGCCGTGGAGCTGTTCTACGCGCGTCCGAAGGCAAAGGCGGCCGAGCCGGCGCTGCGGAGCTTGTTCTGGAAATTGTTCGATACCCATCCTGGTTCTCCGGAGGAAAGGGCGCTACGCGACGAGATATTCCAGGTGTATTCTTGGATTCCGGGTGTTGTGGCCGCGGGATGGGCGAAATCCGATGCACACCGGCAAGTTCTCGTACAGCGGGGCTCGATGGAGGTTCTCACCGCTATCACCAACTTCGCTCCGGTGGACGATTTCACCGCACTTGCTCGATCGGCAGCGTACTATGCATGTCTCAGAGAGTATTTCGAGCGCGCTTTTCCTGACCTGGACGAGAGCCGCAGAAAACTGACCATTCGAGTCGACACATACATACGGCGTAATGGGGAATTGAGCAAGATTTCCGATGTCGCGATAGCGAATGCGCTCGATCTGGAATTGCCCGAGGTCGCGCAGGCGCGGGCAATTATCGAACAGCGATTGTCCGCGATCGAGCCGATCGCGAAGGAGCAACTCGGCGTGCTTCGCCGAGCACTCGCGGACCTGCCGGATGTCGAACTTGCGATACATGTCGTGCGGCTACATCTCTTCGAAAATGTGTCGATGACCGGTGTCGCCCGGCGCTGCGCCATCTCGAAGGGCGAGGTCCAGAACATTCTGGACCAGGCGCTCCCGAAAATCCGCGCCGCCTTCCGGCCTGTGGCAACGCCCGGGCCGACGACAGGACAGGCCGGCCGTGGGGCCATCGGCTCGGGCGCCGCCGTCCGTGAAGAAGTGGTAAAGAACTGTGCGATCCAACTCCTCCGAGTTTTCCGTGCACTGAACATCACAACCCGCACCGACTCCGAGCCCGACGATACCGATCAGGCCTGGGACAGCGACGACAACTGGAGAATTCTCGAGGCCGGCCTGCGCACTCACCTCCGGGAAACCGCACCGCGCCCGATCCCTGGAAACCCCGATCCGTTTGCCGGTGTCGCCGAGGACATCCGCGCTCACAAGGATGGTGCGGACACTGCGGTCATCATCGTCGACGACGGGACGAAGGCACACGGCTATCTGATCACCGACGTCGAAGGTCGGCTACTCGTCTTCGACACCCTGATCGACGAATCCGATGTTCCCCGCGTACGCAACTACGACGGTGACGAGATCGGTGCCGATCGGTGGGAGCCCCGCTACCGCGATATCGCCACCGCCGCGGTGGTGCGCTATCGAACTGTCGACGGGAAACTGATTCCGCTCGCTGAACCGGAACGCGAGCAGGAACCGGTCTTCAGCAAGATCGAGGGGGAGCCCGGGGCAGCCTCTGTTTCGGGCAGCCCCGAGCCCGGCTACGTCGAGTTGTCCGCGGGTGAGACGCAGGTCGTCCACCTGGTCGCCGATGTCGCCGTTGCCGGTGGTGATCCGGCTCGCGTTCTCGGGGCGGTGCTGGGGCTGCCGCCGGCGCGAGTGAACCGGCTGCTTCTACGGCTGAATGCGAAGCTTGCGGACGCGACGGCGGCACAAACAGCTTCTCTGTCCGGGGAAGGCCGTGCCCTGGTAGATCTCGACCTTTCCCCGGCGCAGATCGAGATGCTCGGTCTGCTGGCGGACGAATTGACCGGCCGGGCCGTCGAGGGCGGAACCTCGGTGCCCTCGCATACCCTACGCACTTTCCGAACCCATGTCGCGAATCGAATCGATCCCGGATTGACCCCCCGTGAGGTAGATGTCCTGGAACTGTTCAGGTTGGGGCACTCGGCCGGAACAGTCGCGCCGACGCTCGATCTCACACGCAGTGCGATCAATGTCCATCTGGCTCGCGCCCAGCGCAAACTGCACACCTCCGGAGTGATACCGACCGTCCTGGCGGCCGTACGTGCCGGGGTACTGGCCGACGACGAGAATCGCGGGGTCGACCGGGTCGAGGTCTCCGAGCTCGAGGCTCGCGCCCTCCGACTCGTGGCGGAGGGTAGGTCGAATCGGGCCCTCGCGGCTGCTCTCGGGCGGGGTGAGCGGCACCGGCAACGACTCATGGCGGAGCTGTACGAGAAATTCGACGCCGACGACGATATGAGTTTGGCGTTGGCCGCCCAGCGCAGAGGCATGCTCGACGACGCGGCAACTGCGCTTCCGCCGCCTCGAGTCGACGCCCTCACCGGCAGCCCGGTGCGTCAACGCGAACGTCCGCTCTCCGAAAACCAGCGAGCCGTCCTGGGCGGGATCGTCCAGGGCATGACGAACGCGGAGATCGCCGATCGGCTGATGATCTCCGAAGGCGCGGTCAAGGCTCAGGTCAAGCGAATCTACGACAGGCTCGGAGTCACCGATCGCGAGCAGCTGGTGGGAGCCGACAGTGCTGTGGTGGCCGGGCAGGCGGATACTCGTAGATTGTCGACGGTCGAACTCGCCGTCCTCCGGCTCATCGTCCGGGGGATAGCGAATCCCGTTATCGCACAGAGCCTGGGCATTCCGGGATCGACCGTCACATCCTATGTGAAACGTATCTATGACAAGCTGGGTGTCACCGAGCGTGACAGCCTGGTCGGCAATATCGGAGCTTTTCTCGCCGAAATGGTGCAGCGGGCCACCAGTCCGCTCTCCGTACGCCAGCTGACAGTGCTCCGCCTGATCGCCCAGGGCCGGACGAATGCGGAAATCGCGGGGCTGTTCCACGTCGCCGAGGAGACGATCAAGACCTACGTCCGCGGAATTCGCCAGAAACTCGATATGGCGCAGCGCGATGATCTGGTCGCCGTGTCCGTGCGTGGCTCCCGGCCGAATACCGACACCGACGCCACTGCCGCGATATCGGAGGTCTCCGACCACCAGTTCCTCGGCCTACGACGGGGGTTGGTGCTCAGCTATCTCGTCGGCAACCGTATGGTCGCTCCGGATTCGGTGGAAGCACTCGACCGGGCCACCGATGGTGAATTGGTGGACCGAATCCTCGAGCACCACGACGACGCCGAACTGGTCGATACCGCGCTCGCCCTGGCAAGCGCGGACAAACCCACCATCTTCCGCGCCGCGGTCGAGTTGGATTCGGTTCAGCGACAGCGTGTGAACCGCGCTGTCGCGTCGGTCCGGGCCGGCGGGCGCCCGGACGCACTGAAACTCAGCGCGGTGAACAAGTTCGCCGAGGAAACGGCCGGTCTCTTGTTTCCGGTTCCGATCGCCGTGGCTGCCGATGATGACCTCTCCGCCCCGGAACTGGATGTCCTGGAGTTGCTCGCCGAGAGCAGGTCGAACGGCGAGATAGCGACGAGCCTCGACACGACCGAGGATGCCGTGAAACGGCACGTGTCGAGCATTCTGCAGAAGTTGGATGCCGTCGACCGGACCAGTGCGGTCGTCCGGGCATTGCACGGTCGTATCTTCCGGCTGGAAGATCTGCCGGAATCGGATCCGTCCCGCGCGCGACCGCTGAGCGACCAGGAGGACCGCGTCCTGGTCCTGCTGGCTGTACACGACACCTACGAGGACATCGCAACAGCTACCGGACTGTCGGTATCCACGGTGTCGGCGGCAGTCCAGAACATCGTTCGTGCTTTCGGCGCGCGCAATCAGACCGAGGCGCTGGTCCGGGCGCTGCACGTCCGATATCTCCAGCTGGACGAAATTCCGATGACCGGGGCCGTCGCCACCCGTGAACTGTCCCGGACCGAGCTCGCGGCCCTGGCACGGGTCGCGGCCGGTGAGCCGGCCGACAGCGTCGGGGAGATCGTCCGCGCGCTGGGTGCGCGCAGCCGGACCGAGGCGGTGGTCCGGGCGTTGCGGATGTCCCTTCTCGATCTCGACGACGTTCCGTTGTCGGATCAGCCCCTCCGGCTCTCCCCTCGCGAAACCGAGATACTGCCGCTGGTGGCCCTGGGGTGGGCGAACGGTGCGATAGCAAAGTCTCTCGGGGTATCCGCCGAAACCGTCAAATCCACACTGGCACTGCTTTTCCGGAAGTTGGGGGTGGGCGACCGTACCGCCGCTGTCCTCGAGGCACTGCGCCGTGGTGCCCTCGACCTGGACGACATCCCGTTCGGCGCGCAGCCCACAACCGGAACACCTCGCACCAGTGCCGGATCGAAGCATCCGGGAGCCGGGGCCACCGGCGGGATCCCGGGGCCGGTGACAGGCTTCGACGGTGCGGGTGCGGTCGACGCGTTCGGCAATCGGAACCGCCGTGGGACGCGAGCCACTCATATGCCGGGGGACGCTCCGATGGGCGTGCTGGCATTCAACGTGGACCCGAATACCGGTATCCCCTGGGACGAGCCAGGGCCAGGGTCGCAGCCGCCGGAGGCGCAAGGAGATGCTCCGAGCCGTGGGGAACCAGAGGCGCCTCTTGATACAACGGAGGTGCGATCTGTACGCGCAGGTCTGGCGGCGGCATCGAACACCCTCGCTGCCGCTGCGCGCACCTCTGACCTGCGCGCGGAGGTAGCACATCTCGACCGGCTGACCGGTCTTCTCGACGAACTGCTGGACGATTCGGTCGCACTGCCCCCGGCTCGGGTCCAGCTCCTGTGGACACTCGCCCGGGCGGTGGCGCAGTGGTTGCCAGCGGTCGCGGCCGCGGACCGCGCCCTCGACGAAGCCGAGCGGGTGACAGCCGGTCTCACCCTGGCCCAGCGGACACGGCAGGCCGCCGTGGTGGAGGAGGATTTCGCCGCCGCGGACCGCGGACTCGTCGCCGCCGGTGCCGTGGTGGACGCGGCGACGGCCGGTACACCGGTGGCGGCCGCGGAGACCGATTTGTTGTCCGGTATCGATCGGAATCTGCTGGTGCAGACGCTGGGCGGGGTGACCTCGGAGTTGAGTGGCGCCGCGGTCCATGCGGACGACCCGGATCCGCGGGGCGCGCGCGCCGGTGCCGCTGCCCCGTACTATCCCGTACTACGCCGGGCCCGGGACGGACTGGCCGAACTGCTCGCCGTGGTGGACGACCCCCGGACCACGGTCACCCAGGAGCGCCTCACAGCCTTGCTCTCCTACTCCGCCGCCGTCCGGGTCTGGCTGGCGGAGTGGCTGAACAAGAGCACCGTGGACCGCAACGCGACCGCGGTGGCGGTCCGCGAGCAGCGCGCGAGAGCGGCCGTCGCGGAGCTGCGGACCGCGGACGACCGGATCCACGAACTGCTCGCGGCATTGGACGCGGTCCCGGTTCCCCGTACCGATCCCCGCCTCCTGCCGTGGGCGCAGCCCGCACCGGACCGGGAACTTCCGCAACCACAGCAGGACGCACCACAGGAATCATCGGATTCGGCCCGCACCGGCGAACCGGAATACGACTGGCTCACGGCCGCGGAGGTGACCGATCGGGACGGGCCCCCGGGATCCGTCGAACAGCAGGCTCCGGTCGAGTCCGGCGAGACGCCGTCCGTCGCGCCGTCGCCGATCACGGAGGGAGCGGCCGGCGGGCCGGTGCTGCCGTGGATGCAGCTGCCGCGACCGGGTCCCCGCCGGTACCAGGAGATCAGCGGTGCCGCAGGGTGGACCGATGTCGGATCGGGTCATTCGCTGAACGAGGACGAGTTCGCATTGGCCGAGGCGATCGTCGATGGTGAGCGGGTGACGCTGGCGGCGGTCTGCGACGGTGTATCGCACCTCGCGCGCAGCGATGTGGCGGCGAAGGTGGCCTCGGCGGCCGCCTGCGATGTACTGGACCGCGCGGCCGCCGCGGCCGCGGACGGTGCGGGGTGGGATCCGGTACAGGTCGTCGCGGACGCCGTCGAAGCGGCAAGAGACGCGGTCCTGGACCTCATCCGGACCGAATTCGCCGGGTGCGAGATCCCGCCCGCCTGCACGATCGCGGTGACGTTGGTGACGCCCACGGAGATCGTCAGCGATTCATACGGTGATGCCCGGGTGTACTGGGTTCCGCTCGACGGCGGTACACCACAACGCCTGACTGTGGACGATTCGTACGCACAGAAATATATCGAGGATGCCGCGCGGCGGGGAGAACAGCTCACCGACGAAGAAGCCGAAAGTCTCCCCTTCGCGTCGACCATCACTCGTGGCCTGGGCAATCCGGAGATATGGGAGGAGACCTGGCGTGATCCGGAACCGAAGCGTCATACGCCCACCGGCAGGGGCGTCGTGGTGGTGGTTTCCGACGGCGCGCTGAAGCGGGTCTCCGACGATCGGCTCGCCGCCGCGATCACCGCGCCCCTGAACAGAGACCCGGACGATCGGCTCGCGGCCGCGGAAGCGGCGATCCGGACCGCTCTCGCCGCGCCGGGGACCAACGGCACTACGGACAACATCACGGCGGTGGTGATCGATGGTCCCACCCGGGTCGGCGGTTCCATACGGTCCGGGGAAACGGACACCGATTCCAGTAGTAGCCGAGCCCCCGCAGCCACGACCTCGCAGGCTACTCCGTGGATCACCGCGGCGGTGCCGGACGATTCGAGACCATCGAATCCGGCATCGGACCCCCGCCTCGCCGCCTCGCCGTGGACCCGCGACCCGGACCGCGAGAGTGCACCGCAGCTACAGGGCATGATCGCCGGGAACCCGGCCGAGCACGGTGGGGAGGAAGCCGCGCTGGTACCGGCCGACCCGGCGGCCGGCGCACCCGCGCCCACACCCTGGAGCGGGGGCCGGTCCAGATCCCGGAGTGATGAGCAGCCGCGGGCAGTGGCGGAAGGACTCGTCCGCGACGTGCTGGGGCGGCACGGCATCGACAGCCTGGAGTCGCTTCTGAACCCGGTGCCCGGCGCCGACCGGGTCGCGGTCGCGCGGCGGCGCGGACAGGTGGTCGCCGAGCTGATCGAGGAGGCAGCTCGGCGGGGCGTCCACGACGAACTGCGGGCGCGATATCCGAGTCTGTTCGCGGTGATCGGCGAGCTGGGGCACAATCTGCAGCAGCTTCGCCTCGAGTGCCAGGTGGCCGAGGCAGGACACCACTCGACACGGGCCGAGTCCGAGGCGGCGGAACGGCTGATCGGCGGTATCCACGCCTTCGAAGCCGCCCTGGCGACTGCCCACAGGTACCGGTCGGCAGCCAGGGTGAAGTTCGCGGATCTCAATCGCGAACTCGGCTTCCCGGTAGCCGGACCGGATGCGGTGCAGCAGTTGCGTGATCGGCTCGCCGCGGTGGACGGTACCGATCAGCGGCAGGCCGCCGGACTGCGGAAGCTGATCGAGCTGGCCGAAAACCATGCCCGGCGGCAGCAACAGATCGGCCGGCTGGATCTGCACGCGACGGGCCTCGACGCCTTGGCCGCCGAGTGCCGTGCCGCGAGGAACGAACTCGCCCAGTACACCGCCCGTCGCGACGAGTTGTCCGGAGAAACCGGATCGCAGCGGCCGCTACCGGGTTCCGCCGACCGTGGACCGGCCACGGCGAAGCGATCGGATGAAGTACCCGGTCGTGGCGAAGAGGCGCAGGCCCGGCGAGCAAAGCAACTCGACGCCGCCGCGGCGATCGACACCCGGACCGCCGAGTTCCGCGAACTCGAACAACGACTGCTCGCGGGATTGGCCGAAGCGTCCAGGATCGCCACCGGCGCCGAGCTGTCCGAGGCGCCCGCCGGCACCACCGACGGTATCCGGGTGGTGCGCAACGCCGCGCCGGCCCGCGTCGTCACCACGATCGCCGACGCGGAGGGTATGGCCGGATACCAGCGGCCACACGCACTGGAGGGACTCGACGATCAATGCGGGCGCGCCGCGTTGGCCGCCAACGCGGCACGGACCGGGCGCGATGCCGGGGAGATCGAGCCCGCGGTACCGGGTGAGGGGACGCTGTCCAGCTATATCGAAGCGCGTACGCAGCGGCCCGGCCGGCCGGTCAAGGCACATCACGTGCGCACCATGCGGGCGGCCTTCGACGAGCTGCACTCGTGGGCCACCGCGGCGGAGAGCCGGCAGCCCGGCGCCGGCCACGGCAAATCGATCTTCGTGCTGACCGCGGGCACCGAGGGACTCGGGCATATGGTCGAGCTGGTGTCGGTCGTGGACAACGGCACGATTCGCATCGATTGCTGGGATGCGGGACGTGACAGTATCCAGCAGAATTTCCGCCCCGCAGACGCACCGGCCGGGCAGAAGATGATCGCGCTGTGGGTGGACGAGCACGGTTACTCGCTCGACCCGCCGGAGGAGCTGGTACCGCGGCCGGTGGAACGCGACGAGGACATCGCCGTCGCCACCTCCGAAATCGGGGACGCGGCAGCGCGTGCACGGCAGATAGCGCTGGCATTGGCGCGCGTGGGAATCGACGATATCGAACAGATGGTGCACCGCGACGGCGAGACACCGACGGCACCGGAATCGCGTGCCCGGGGCCGGCGCAATGCCCAGCTGTGGGACTGGGCCGACAACGAGCTACGTGCGGTACTGGAAGAGGAGTATCCCGCGATCCTCGGTGAAGCCGCGGGTATTCCGCGCGCCAAGCGCGGCGAGTTGAACGAGCTCGAGTTGTGGCGTGAGTTCGATGACCTGCGGTCCCGCGACGGCGCTCTCGGCGAGGACGATTATCAGCGGCTGCGGGAACTGGAGACGATCGCGGCCCTGCGCGACGAGGGCAGGGCGCGGGCGAAGCAGATGGGCGTACCTTTCTATCTGCTGTCGTTCCCGCGTGGCACGGGGCTCGGTGGAGCCCCCGGCAGTCTCCTGTTCGCCTACGGCGACGACACCGCGCCCGAGAGTGAGATCTGGCACCCGATCGTTCGCAGCGGTGTTCCGGAGGAATGGACCGAGCTGGTGCGGGCCGGCGCCGACTTCGCCGAGCTCGAGCACCGCCCCGGCCGCCCGGTGACCACGCTCGTGTTGCACTCCTACGGCGACGGAGAATCGCGCAACGCCCGCGAGGCGCGGGCCGGAAACGACCTGGCGGCGTGGGTGGCCGCCGAAGCCGGGGCACGGGAGGTGTGGGCGCCCCACGGCGAATCGCCGCGGGTCGAACTGGTGTGCCGCAGCAATACGAACCGGGGTACGCAGATCTGGCAGGGGGTTACGGACCGTCTCCAGGGCGACGGCCTGGATCTGGCGCAGGTCACCCGAGGCGAAACCGACGACGATATCGTGCGCCGCGCGCAGCACTGGGTCGCGGACCTGCCGGATACACCCGCGCTGCTCACCCGTTCGGTCGCGCCCGCCCAGCATTTCGTCCTCGGTGCGGACCCGCGCACCGCGGACAAGGTAGTGGTCCTGGTGGGGACCGAGGCCACGACGGCGTCGCTGCGGGCGGGTTTGCGCCGAACGGTGGATGTCTACGCGGCAGAACTAGGTGACGAGGGAACGGTCGCCGTGGTGTTGTGGCAGGGCGGCGTGGCGCGGTCGCTGGCCACCGAGCTCGCCGAACTGGCGGTGCATCGGGAGAAGGCCACCGACCCGGAGCGCAGGATCCGGGTCGTCGCCGACCCGCAGGCGCAGGGCCTCATCCAGTCCGTTGCCACCGATGCGCAGCTGAAACCGCACCGGAAGGCCTTCGTAAACCCGCCCCGCACAAAATTTGCGCCGCAAGGTCGGCTGTTCACGCCCACGGGACGCTTCACGGGCTGGACGATGTCGAAGATCTCGGGTTCGTTGCCGACCGGGCAGCCCCGAGACCGGATGGCTCGCGATCCGGCGACGGCGGCGGTCCCGGCAGCTGTCGAGCCCCGGCTGGGGGAGCTGGATACGGCGCGCCGGTTGGCGCGTACGAGGCGAGCAGACGTGCACGACCAACTGAAGGAGGTAGCTGCTCACGAGGACATGCCGGTGGCGGACCTGCCGGCGCGCAGAGGTGAGCTGGTCGACGAGCGAACGTACGCACAGCAGCGCCTGATCGAGAAGACCCTGGAGCACGAGGGGTTCTCGCCGCCCGATGAGCGTGCCTTGCTGCGCATTCATGCCGAGGATGTGCTGGCGCGACCGGACGCACCCACCGATCTTCAGGATGAAGCGGAACGATTCGCCTGGTACTACGACACGATCGAATTGATCGACGCCGTTCCCTATCTCGATGATCGAATCGATCGAATCGATCGGCTGGAGGCCGCTCTCTTCCGCGCCCACGCGCTCGGCGCACACGGTGAACCGGCCGCCGAATATCTCGCCCGGTTGCAGTCGCACCTCTCGAAGCTGGAGCAGGCGGCAATCGCGATATACCGGAACGAGATGGAGCGGACCCGGGAGCACGACGGTCAGCACTCGATCGCCGCGCTGTTGGCCGACCCGCTTCGGCAGTCGCTGGAGGATTCATTCCGTCATGAGCTGGCCGCGGCGCTGAGCGTCGTCGCCGCGAGCCGGGCTCTCGACGGGGCCGCGGCTCCGCCGCTGCTCGGCGACGAGCTGGATGCCCTGGGCGACAGAGATGCCGATCGGCGCCGCGAGCTGCACACGCTGCCCACGATGCGGGACAGTGCCGCCGGATCGCCGTCCCTCACCATTCAGGCCCTGGGATCGAAACGGGAGCAACGCCGCCGGTCCGCCGAAGAACTGGCGGCGCAGATCGGTACGGCACCCGCGCTTCTCACCCCGGCACGGGTCCGCAGGATCGCCGAGGTGCTCGAGCGCCAGCGCGTCCAGGACGCCCGCGCCCGGGCAGCCGCGAAATGCCGGACCCTGGATGTCGAGATCGAGTCGTCGGAAGACGTGCTGGCGGTGACCACGCGGATGCAGGGTATCGATCGCCTGCGCGCGGCACTGTTCCAGGCACAAGCACACCTGTCTGTCCTGGAGGGCCGGCTCGTCGCCGCGCAGGACGAGCACCGGCAACTTCTCGAAGGCTACGAGTTCGGGATCGGCGCCGGTCTCGTCGACACCGAACGGGTGCGTGCGCAGCTGCGCCGGGCGCAGCAGTGGCGGGGCGGCCGATACGAACACGAAGGGTATCTGAAGGTCCGCGCCGCGTTGCACGAGCTGCTCGACCTCGCCGGGCAACGGGAACTGCGGCAATGGCAGATCCGGCGCCTGCAGGACATCGGCTACCGGCTCGACGCACTGGCAGCGGAGCGGACCCGCGTGCTGGACGAACGTGCGGCGGTGGAGGAGCGAATCGAGGCGCAGACCGAGCTGGACTTCGGCTGGCTGAGTGACGACACCGGGCGCGGTGCCCAGTTGCGCAGATCCCAGGCGGGTCAGCGGACAGCGCTGGCCGCGATGATCGGCCCGGATTCGTTGGCCGAGCACGAGCTGACCGCAGCGGATCTGACCGCCGAACAGATTTCGATGGTCACGCTCTCACGCGCCGACCTTTTCGCCGATGCGGTGTTCCACGACCGGGTCACCGAGCTCCGGCGGCTGGAGCAACTGATCGCCGAGGTCGCCGAATCCGACTTGCTCACAGCCCAGCTCGAGCGGATCGATGCGGGACTGGCGAAGGGGCTCGCCGCCGATGTCGACGTCGTGTTCGCGGCGACCGTCGTGCCCGATCGCACCGAGGCCGGCGCCGAACCCGCGATCAGCACTGTCGAACATCTGTGGCAACCCGCGCAGCGAAATTGTTTCGTCCAGTCCGGGCTGGGCGTGTACGAGGCCGCGGGCGGTGCCGCGCCGGCGAAACTACGCGGTCATGTGACCGGTCCCGCCGGAGTCCTCGCCGGGGAGTCGTTCGAGCTGCTCGGCGCCGACCCTCGCGAAGGCGGTTACCGCAACCTCGACGAGGTCGCCGAACATGTGGAACAGACCGGCGACGCGGTACTGGTGGTACTGGGATTCCAGGGTTTCACCGATGCCTCCCGGCCCGGCTCGCACGCGGTCCACGCATTCTGGGACGGCGAGTTCGAGATCCGTGCGGACGGAACCAGGGTTCCGGTGCGCGGCGCCGGTGCAGTAGTGGTGATCGACAACGGTGAGCGCTTCGCGCTCACGGAATGGGCCGCCGAGCAGACGGGGATACGCAGCGTATCCGGTTGGGAGATCATGCAGGGCGGCACACCACGCCGCCCACTCGTCGACGGGAAGTCCCGGGCCGTAGCCGGATTGGATTACGACAATATCGGCATCGCGGGCCGCCGGACATCGCTTGCGGACAACGCCGAGTTGCTGAATCTGGCCGAACAGCTGGGAATCGAGCCACATATGATCAGCCGCGATCGGCTGAATTCGGCTGTGGATATTCTACGAAGCCAGCTGTGGTCGTTGACCGACATCGAGTGGGCGAACGCGGAGGCCGCCGGCCGGCTGCTCGATGTCGTGCCATGGCTCGGGAACCGCATCGCGCTGGGTTGGGCTGTGCAAGAGGAGACGATAGCGCAGAACAACGCCGCCGCAGCACATCTCTCGCCGGAGCAGCGGGAGAAACAACGTCACGAGTTCGAGGCGCGGGCGAAGGTCGAACGAATGAATTCGAACCGTGAGCTGGCGGCACTGCTTGCGGTTCCGCATCTGAGCACCCGGACGGCGCCGGCCGACGTCCATCGGCCGCTGGCGGAATTGTGGCGGTTGAGTGCCCGATTGGGTGATCCACGGCAGGTGACCGGGCTCCTCGAGCGTATCGAGAAGTTCCTCGAAATCGACTCGCGGCGACTATTGCTCGCGGAGGCGATCCATGAACACGATCGCGACGAGGTCGGCCGCTGTCTCGATCTACTCACTGGCGAAGAACGGGCGGTCTGCGACCTGTATTTCGCGCCGGATCAGCCGACTCAGGCCGATATCGCACACCAGCTGGGCGTGGGTGAGGCGACTGTCCACAGCCTGCTGCATCGTGCCGCACGCCGATTGGTCATGAGCATGCCGCAGAGCGTGCTGGACCGATATCCGAGCGCGGGTTCGCTGCGGCGGGTCACCGCACAGGATGTTGCCCGGCTGTCCGGGAAGAGCCAGACGACCGTGCGGCGGGTACTCAGCGGGCGCTACCCCGGCCCGGAAGTGCAGCAGATCGCCAACCGGCTCGGCCTGACCCGCCGTCGTCCCGGTGTGGTCGTCGACCTCACCGGAGTCGCCGACGATACGACGAATTCACCGATCCCGGTCGTCCGTGACGATGAGAGTCCGGCGCAGGCCACCGGCCGGGGCCGGAGCCGCGCCACCGATCGGGCAGACCTCGAACTGGTGCGTTCGGTATGGAAGAACGACCACCAGTTGGTACGCGCCGAACTGAAACCGTTCGATCGCGCGTGCTTCGACCTGTTCGCCGAAGGGCTCACGCCGCCTGCCATCGCGGCCGCGAAGGGAGTCCATCGCGGCACGGTCAATCGTGCGCTCACCCGAGTCGTGCGAGCGGTCGCCCCGGATCTCCCGGCGGGGCTGCGGGGCGACTACGCCGCACGCGGTGTATTGCGGCCGGTGACAGTCGTCGAGGTCGCACAGCGGGCGGGTGTCAGCGCGGAAACCGTGTACCGAGTCCTGCGCGGCGACACCGCGACGATGCTGAGCGATGAAACGGAGCAACGAGTCCGCCGGGCGATTGCCGACACCGGCTTCACCCCGAGGACAGATACCACCGGTCGTGGGTCTCAGCTCGATCCGGCGATCGCCGTCGACCGGCCCGGCGGGAAAACGCAGACGCCGCCGCTCCGAGACGGCGGGGGCGCCGACGGCGCGGGCTTCGGTCGTGTCGATGCGTTCCAGGAGTCGTTCGATCCCCGGGAAACCCTCGATGTGCGGCCGGGTCGGCGACGAGTATCGGGGCCGAGCTATGGCCCGGAGGTCTTCTTCGTTCGTGATCCGAGAATCGGCCGAGGTCTCGGTGCGCGCGCGGACGAGGCGGCTCCGGGCGGTGCACGCCGCGTGTTACGAAGACTCCTCGGGAAAAAGGACCCCGACCCGCCGAATGTCCTGCGGTCGGCCACCCTGCCTGAGTCGCTGGTAATCCTGCGACGCAACGCCGCGGCGGAAGCGCGGCAGCTACGGGCTCGGCTGCGGTATGCCCTGCCCGAGGGGCACAATGCCGGCGATCTGCTCCAGCCCGGCCCGGCGCGGGACGCTGCCGAAGGTGAACTCTCTCGTGTACGCGAGCGGTTCGCCGCGCTACTGGGTATCGCGCCGAACGACCTGCGACGCGATACCCGGGTCGATGAGGAGCGGGCGGACCTGCGTGCCCGGGCGCCCCGGTCGCCGTCGCAGCCGATCAGTTCGGAACTCTCGGAACTTCTCGCGGCGGAGGCCCAATTCTTGCGGCACTACGTCCCGATGCGAATGGTCGACGACCTGCGCCGTCTCCTGGGATGGTGCGCGACCGTAGACGCGTTGGAAGACGCACTGTACGACGCGCATTCGCGAGCCGAGCAGGGCGCTGGGTCCGTCGACGAGCTCCGTCGGCTGGCCGAGCAGCTTGCCCGGATCGCTGCTCTTGCCGAGGAAAAGGAAGCCCTTCGGACACACCGGCTGCTACCGGGTCCCGTGCGCAGCGTGTACGGCGGGTTCATCGCTGATCCACAACAGTACGGTTACCACCCGGACGAGCCAGGCCAGCCACGGATGGGACCGCGGACCATCGCGAGGCTGCGCGACCTCAGCGCCTTGACCCGCGACGCGCTCGGGTCGAGCACCGACAAATCGGAGAAGTCGAAGCTGCGAGGCCGAGCCGATACCTACGGGGTACTGCTCTCCTGGGCGGACCGGATCGCCGAACGTGACACCGAGCTGGACACACTGGACGACGAACTGATCCGGGCAATCGAGGACACCGGTGTCCGGCAGGCCGGTTCCCGGACCGCGCTGAGCGGTAGAACAGCCGAATACGCGGCAAACGCCGCAGCATCCGAAGCGGAGCTGCGACGGAAACTGGCCGAGGCCGGCCGTGGAGCCGATCAGGCCCGCGTTACCGAGGATTCGCTACGACGGGAACTCCTCGAGGCGCAGGAGCAGGTCCGCGCGATCGAGGCGGTCCAGGCGGGATTGCGCCGATCGTATTCGGCACGGGCCGTGGCCGCGCATCGATTCGATGACCGCCGTGCGGCGTATCTGGCGGAATTCGGCGACGACGAATTCGCTTTGCTGTCGGCGCCGGAGGATCTGCGCTGGTTGCAGGAGCAGTACGCCGCGGAGCCGGCGGACGGTCCACGGCGCACCGCACTGGGTGATCTGCTCGCGCTCGCGACGGAATATCAGCGCCGGGCTTCGGAAGTGCAATCGGTCGACGCGCGAATGGGCCGAATCGAGATCCTGCTCGAAGAATCGGAGCGGGTCCGCGCCCGGCGAGAACGAGCTCGCGACGAGGTACAGAATTCGGCCCGGTCCGTCGGCGTCGTCCTGAACGGAACCGAATCCGACGCCGACCTGCTCGGCAGGGTGCGCGACGGCTTCGCGGAACGGCAGCAGCTGCTGCTGAACGCGCTCGATCCGGAACGCGTACGGGCGCTCGGGATCAACCACTTCACCGATCTGACCCCGGAACTCCTGCAGCAGCTCACCCGCGAATCGGCCGCGGAAATCCAGTGGGCCGGCGAGCTGTTGCAGTACGACAGCCTGGTCCGGGCGGCAGCCACCGTAGCACTGTGCACCGAGGAGCTCGCGCGGATCGAGCGCGTTGTGCAGGACGGCTTCGCCCGGCTGATCACGGACGTCGTCGTCCTCGAGGACAGGGACGCCGTCGCCGGATATCGCAGCCCGGATACCTCGGAACCGTTGCCCCTGAAGGGCGAGTGCGCTCCCTACGCGGTCGAAGCGCACGAGACGGCCAACCGCCGGACTCGAGGCGAGCAACAGCCGCGGCGACCGACGGTGCCGAGGCAGTTCTCCTTGACCGGCGACGACCCCGCCGATGTGGCCGCAGCGCTCCGGGGGAACTGGCGTCCCGGTGGCTATCGCGACCTCGCCGAGCCGATCGACACTATTATCGAGACGCACGAGCAGGGTGTGTCGATGACCGTGACCGTCGGGATCGATTACACCCGCGGTCGCGGTGCCCATGCGGCCACTGTTACCTGGGATCCGGACCTCGACATGATCGTGGTCCACGAGCGGCTCGACGGCCGGGAACTCACCCACCGTGGCGAAGCTGCCGCGCGGCGATGGGCCGCACGGCAGCAGGTCGATGCCGAACGTGTCTTCGGCATCGAATCAGTGGACGGCCGACCGAGACTCCCGCTCGGCGTGGGCGAGCGACCGGTCGGCGTTCCCGGAAGCGATATGCCCCGTCAGCTCCTGCGGGGTGCGCCGGAGGAAAGCGGGGACATTGCGGGTACACCGTCCGGACCACGCGGCGACCGCGGACCCGGCGAGGACGATGGGGCGTCCATTGCCGAGCAGGTACGCGCAACTCGGCGGGAGCTGGACGAGGCGGTCCAGATGCTCGGACAAACGCACAACCCTGAAACCGCGTCCTGGTCGGAGAGTGTGTGGAACCGGATTCTGGCCGAGCAGGAATCGGCGGTAGCGGCGGATCGTGCGGCGCTGGCGACCGAAGTCGGTGTGTCGCCGGAAGAGTTGGACCAGGTGCGGTTCCTGGTTCCACTCGGGCACCATCACCTGCTGCTCACGCGCCGAGCCGACATCCTGACCCGGGAACGTGCCCTCGCCCGGCTGCCCGAGATACTGCGCCGCGGTCGCGTCGCGGAGGCGGCGGCCGTGCGGCACAACGACGGTATGGAAGCGCAGGCATGCGCTGCGGCTATCGCGGCGATACTGCGGACGCGGCCGGACGGCGAGCAGTTCGACGGTCACGACATCGTGCGAATGGGGGACGGGCGACTGGTCGTGGTCGCTGTCGAGGGCAGACATCAACGGGCCGTGGACCGGTTGCAGGCACAGTGGCGCGAGGCCGAAAGCGGGCTCGCCGCGGATCCGATCCGCCTCGAAGATCGGCATCACATCGAATTTGTGACCGTCCCCCGCCCCTCCGTAATCATCGACCTCGATACCACCACAACCGAATCTCGGGGTATCGAGGATCTGGGTGCGGCCGCGCAGCGGGTTTCCCACCTCTTGAAACATTGGATCGATATGAAATTCCAGGTCGGGCGAACCTGGGAGAAATTCGACAATGACCTGGACGCTGAGAAACGAGCGGAGAAGTACCTTGCGGAGGTAGCCCGCGAGTGGGACGCACTGGCCCGGCAATTGCGGGTCGATCCGGCCGAGCTCGGCGACGTTCCACTGGATATTCTCGGAAAACAACTGGACAGTATTCATCCCCTGTCCGATCTGAGGTCGATGCTCGACCGTATCGAGAAACGGCGCACGGAATTGCGTGCCCAGGATGAACAAATTCTCGACATGTACAGGTCCTATTCCGAGTACTGCCGAGAATTGGCCCGGGTCGACGACGAGGCTTCCCGCCGGGCGATCCAGGAACTGCTTCCGAGGTACCCGGGCGGCACAGCCGTAAGCGACCATGTGATCCATGTACCGGGCACCGGGTCCGAACGGGACCAGCTGATCGTTGTCGCGGTGCGCCATCGCTACGATGCGGCGCTTGTTCGGCTTGCCGTCGACCGGCCCGAATTCGGACGGGTGGCCACCCCTGCCGCGGCAAGGCACTACCGGATCACCGAGCTGGCCGCGGAGGTGCGGCCGGACGGAACGCTGGACATCACCGAAAACCGGTCCATTGTCGAGCACCCCCATCCCAGTCGGTTCGAATTCGAGGCGGCGCTGCTCGAGGCGTACCTCACCTACACCTCGCGCGGCCTGCTGAAGGGCATCGGTTTCCGTCAATGGTTGAAGCCGTTGGGCAGACTCGGTCCGGTCATCCCCCGGTTCACCACGCTCTTCGACCCGGCGCTCGAACCGACAGAGAAATCGATGGAGCGCAACAAGCCGCTCGATGACTCCTCGGAGCTGGCGAAACTCGGCCTTCGCCTGACCGAGTCGAACGTTCCTACCGAGCCCTTCGGCCCGGAGGAAGTCGTGCGCAAGCTGTTCGCCGGGGAGATCCGACCTGCCGTGTACAGGTCCGATTCGGCTGGGCACTACGGGAAGACCATCGGCATCGATATCGCCGGTATCCGGCTCCGGCTGTGGGCTCGGCCCGACAGCGAAGGTGGCTATCGGGTCACGTCGCCGTTGGATCGCGGAAAGTCCTCCAATCCGGACGATGTGCTGGCCCACTGGTTCCAGGGGACGCGAGCCGAGTCCGTGAAGGCGCTGGGACGCAAGGTCGCCGCGGCGTTGAGGAAGGGTGACATTCCGGTCCCCGACGGCACGGCCGACTTCAGTACTCCGGTACAGGCCGCACCGGCCGCCGGCGCGAAGCGGAATACGCTGTCCGCAGCCGACGAAGCCTTGATCGACTCCGCGAGGGATACGGTCTGGGCGCCGGAGTGGAAAGGGTGGCGACTCGATCCCACCGTACGCGCAGGACATGTACGGCACACCGTGCAGAAGCGTATCGATGCCGCTTTCGCACGTGCGGACGAATTGCGTGACGATATCACTCGATGGTGCCGTGATATCGGTATAGACGTCACCGGAAAGGAGATCGCTGAGATATCCCAGGCGCTGCGGGCAGCGTCATCGGAAGGAATCAGCGGTTCGGTGACGGCCGAAGTCGCCCGTCGAACAGAGGTACTGCTCGAAGACCTCGGAAGGGCGGAAGAGCGCTGCGCGGGCATCCTCGAAGAGGCGTCGGTGGTAGCGGCCCGCGATGTCCTCGTTGCCGACAACGCCATGTTGTTCGACGAAGGCTCCGGCTTCATCGCGGCCGCGAACGGCCGACCGTCTCGGATTGTGATCACCGCTCCGAAAGCCCAGCTGCCCGGCCGGGTGGAAGAAACATCGAAACTGCACCCCGCGCAACTGCGTGCCCTGGGAGTGGATATCGAAATCGGGTACGTACAGGTCTTGGTGGATCGACACGGGCGCATCTCGCAGCAGCCGTTCGAACCGGACTTCTCGCCCGAGCGTGACCCCGCAACCGAGTACTGGCGCGCGCGCCCCGACCGGCTGGCGGCTCTCGCGGATGGCCGGACGTTCGCCGAAGAAGTGGCCGACGTACTCATCGTCGAGCAGGAACGCGCACCCGATACATACGGGATGATGATGCGGCCCGCTCCGCAGGATGCCCGCCTGGTCCTGGTCGAGGCCGACCCGGACGAGGTGAACGCGGCAGAAGCCGAAACCCTGGTCGCGGCGGCGTGTGGGGTCGAGCCCGCGGAATTTCATCGCGTCTCCGAGCGCAGCTACTATCGGCGGAAACGCGAGGAACCCACCGACACCGACCTCACGGACAGCGCTGCCCGGGATGCTTACCACCATTCGTCGAGCGGTAAGAGACTCGGCATGTTCGAGGCGGTGGCCGCCATCCCCGCGCACTCGCCGGCCTGGCGGGTCACCGATACAGGGGAAGTGCTCGGCACCGACCCCCGGGTGAGCGAGGCGTCCGGTCCCGATATCGGTCCGCAGTTGTCCGAGCACTTCGTCCGCCGCGCGGCCGACGGCTCCGAAGTCTGGGTCGATCACGATGTGCCGCGATCACGGATCCAGGCGATACAGCAGCGAATCATACAGGCGGAAGCGGAGTTCCAACGCCTGGGTATGGAAGAGAAATACCGTTCGTACCTGGAGCGTTTGGCCGAGTTGGAGCGGCATGCACCCGATGACGGTACCGACCTGTCGTCCAACGGCGCGTCAGCGGATTCGGGAGCCCAACGGGTGCCGCACGGCGAACGAGGACACCGAAACGACTGTGTACAAGTAGCTTTCGGCAATTTCGTGCAGGTGCTGGGCCGCGATGATCTGGTGGATCTATCCGGTGTCGCCTCGGTGGGCGCCGAAGGGGTTTCGGGGCAGCGGATCGTCGAGGCGTTGCGCGGCCACCGCCCGGCGGGTTTCGCGGATCGGGCGGCTGTCGCGCAGGCGGTGGCCGACGGCGGTCCGAACGCGACAGCGGTGTTGTTGGAGGAATACGACGGTTCCGGGATGGGTCATGCGGTGGCGCTGGCGAATCGGAACGGCCGGGTTGTGGTGCTGGACGGCGACGCGGTGGTGGATTTCCACGAATGGGATGCCGGCCATGTCGCGCCGAGCCGGGTGTGGGCGGTCGTGGCCGCCGAGGGCCGGATCGTGCCCGACGCAGGCGATCGAGAACTCGCGCCGCTGCCGCTGGAGTCGATGTTCGGCCGGGACCCGGGTTCCGGTGATGTCGCCGGGGTGGGAGCGAGGTACGGCCCCGGCGCAGCTCTTCTCGGTGAGACACCCGGGGGTGCCGCAGCACAAGATTTCGATACCTACCTGCTGAGAATGGCCGGGCTGGTGGCGGAAGCGCAGCCGCAGGGGAAGACGGGTGTTCCGGACGAGCGGAAGGCAGCAGCGTCAGAGGCAGACGGACGCGCCGGTAGTAAGGGGGCCGGCGCAGCGCGGCAAGAATCACCCCGCAGCGAGAACCAGACCTTGTTGCTGGTGGAAGCGGTCGCGGCCCGGGAATCGCAGCTGTTGGAGCAATGCCGGATTTCGCTGGAGCGGATTGCCAAGCCGATGGATATGGAGGTGTTCGACCGCTACTTCCTGCGTGGTCAGCCGGTCGATCAGGTGGCCTCGGCGTTGCGGCGAAGCGAGACCACGGTCGGCCGGGTCCGCGATCGGTTGGCGCGTCTGGTCGTCGAACTCTTGCCCGCCGATCTTCCGGACCGATACACGGCCGGTGGTGTACTGCGCCGGACCACCCAAGACCATGTGGCCCGCGAAGCCGGTGTGACACGGCCGATCGTCGCGAGGATACTCGGCGACAAGGAAACTGCGGCCGATCGTGGGACGCGCGACAGAGTACTGGCCGCGGCGCGGAAGCTGGGATACCAGCCGGTTCGCTCCGGGGTGATTCTCGAATCCACCGGCGTCCGGACCGGCTCACCTGCCACACCGGTCCCAGTGGTGGGTGAGTCGCAGCAGGCCGTCGTGGCGGCGAGGCGGCGGCGCAGTGCCGCGCTACCGGTGGTGCACGCGGCATCGCGCACCCGGCTGCAGCAGGTCATTCCGAAACTTCCGGAAACGGATCGGGAAGTCGCCACCAGGCTGTTCGTGGAGAACTGGCCGGTGCGCGAACTGGCCGAACTGCTGGGCCGATCCCCGGGCTCGGTCGCTGAGCACCGGTACCGGATCGCGGTCCGGCTGGCTGCCTTGCTCACCGGCGGAGAACTGCGTTTCGGTACCGAAGCAGTGGCAGTGATTCGGGAGATCGTGACCGTATGCCCCGAGACGCTGGAACCGCTGACGTCACAACTGTCCGCGCCGATGCGCGATAGGTACACGCGGTACTTCGTGGACCGGCATGATGCCAGGGCAACAGCGGCATCGGAAGAGGGCGGCAACGAAGCGGCGGTAGACCAATGGGCGCGTACGCTGGCCGAGGAATGGGCGGGCAGGCTTCCGGCCGAGCTCGTCCGGAATCCGGCGCGGGTGGGGCCGAAGTGGCGCGCGCTCCCGTGGGAGCGGTTGCGCGAGGTGGCGCGGGCCCGGATAGCGGATTCGGGAGTAACCGAATCGCTGGTGTCGATGCTGACCGCCGAGGCGGTGGGGCGCGCGCAGCGCGGTGTCGCAGCGCTGGCCGACGATGCCGATAGCGAACACTGGATTTCCGTGCTGGCCGACGACGTGGTCCGGGACGCGCTGCGGTTCGCGGAACACGATCGCTTCCGGCGGGCCCTGCAGCGGAGGGCCGATCCAGTGGACCGAGAAGTATTGGCACGTGCCAACGACCTCGAGTTCCGCCGGGCATTCGCCGAGCTTCCCGACCACTGGCAGGAATCGGTCACCGCCCGGTACGCGGTCGAGGCGGCGGCGCAGCCGGGTGGACGAACAGCAGACGGGCCGAGCCGGACGTCCGCCGACGTCACCACCGGTGCCGTGCTCCGGCGGCTGGTCGTCGCGCTCGGCGGCTCGGAGGCGATCGCGCCGCGTCTGGTGGCCGAAGCGGCGACCCGGGATCGGGCGCTGCTGGCGGATCATGCGTCTCGACTGCTGTCCGAGGCCGAGTACGACCTCTTCGAGCAGCACATCCTCGCGCCCGGAACCCGAGCCCCGGATGGTGGGCAGGACACCGCTGTGCAGCGGATGAGTGTGCGGATCGCCCGTGAGCTCGCTCCCCGGCTGCTGTCGGATTATCTGCGCGCGGGAGTCTTCGACGAGGCCGTTCCGGTGGCACCCCATGGTCCGGCGCCGCGCGAGGCCGGCCTTCGAAACGAGATCTGTGCCCGTCGTATGGTGCGGGTGCTGCGCGCACTCGGCCTCGCACCCGACCTCGACCTGGACGAGAACAACCCGGCATGGGATGCCGTGGACAACTGGCGAATCGTCGAAGACAAGGTCGCCGCCGACCTCGTCGATATCACTTCACTACCCATCACAGATCACCCCCGCCACCGGGACGACCCCGAAGATCCCCTCACCGCCCAGGTCGCCGCCACCCTGCGCGCCAGCGGCAGGGACGGCGACTCCGCCGTGATCGTGGCCGACGGCCACGGCTGGCTGCTCACCATGATTGCCGGTGACCTGTACGTCCATGACACTGCTATCGATACCCCCATGCCGGGTACCGCTCCACGAATCCGTCTGTATCACAGCGAGTACTGGACGCCCGAGAACAACCACACGCACCTCGTAGACGACAAGGGGCAGATAGCCGAGGGCAAGGCATTCGTCGCCTACTTGACCGAGATCGACGGCAGTCTCATCGCTCTGAACGCCCGAGACCCCGGCCACGAGAACGCAGCGCACCCACCGGAAAGGATCGAAGGCCTCCGCCGGCTGTGGACGAGTCGATGGCCGGGGCGCGCCGAGGATTTGCGCGATCTCACGATACTGGCCGACGAACTCGCCAAGAACCGGTGGCTCGTGGGCAAACTCAACGCGGCCCTGGAAGCGAACGAACGGTGGGCGGACGAGTTTCGTGCCCACATCGACTCGCTGCCCGAAGCGGGTCGGGGAGAGGATCTGGTACGCGTCGAGCGGTGGATTGCGGAGCTGACGGAGGTCGAAGGCCGGATTCGCCGGCTGGTGGCCGGCTCCGCACGGCATGTTGTCGACGGCGAAGTGGTGGGTTGGGACGACGGCCTTCGGCTGAGCGCGGTGCTGGGAAAG
The DNA here is from genome assembly GCF_046764065.1 of Nocardia sp. NPDC002869. NCBI lineage: Bacteria > Bacillati > Actinomycetota > Actinomycetes > Mycobacteriales > Nocardiaceae > Nocardia > Nocardia sp. NPDC002869. The sequence continues at coordinate 37,833 of NZ_JBKOOL010000001.1, read as the reverse complement.
GAAGCCGAAGAGCGTATCCGGTGCCTGCGAGCGTGGAGAGACTATTCGCTGGCGAGCTTCACCCCGCGGAAGGTCGATTGGCTCGAGGGTTACTGCAACCTCGGGCAGCACCCGAACCGGGCGTTGGCCTGTGCGACCGAATGGATGCTCGACGCGAACCTCGGCGATATCGCCGCTCCTTTCGGCACGATCACCAAGGCCCGCGCGGCGAGGACCGATCTGCCGCCGGTGCTCGAGCTCTGGCATCCGCTCGACCGGTATCCTCAGCCAGATCCGCAGCGCGCCCTGCATCCGGTGAAAGACACCGTGTACGTGTGGTCGTGGTTCTACAACCGGGTGTTCTGGACGTCGGGGCCCACGGTGCAGCTGCGCACCGCGTCGCTGCCGGACGGTGTCGTGGTGAGTGGTCGGTGGATCCACAAGGAGCAGTACGTTCTGGTTGTCGACGAGAAGGCGAGCCGGGATCAGATCCGCACCGAACTGGACAAGCACATGCGCTGGCTCATCGGTGAGGGGTACGTGCCTCGGTTGCCGCCACCGGGCAATACAGTTCGCAGCAACCTGATCACCGCCGGTGCGGAGAACGCCGGCTACCTGGTGGGTGCCGGAGCGTCGGCTGCCCTCGATCTCGGACTCATGCCATGGCCGGTGATCGGTTTGGTGGCAGGTAGTGCGGTGCGTCGTGGCGGTGGGATGATCATGGACTACTGGACGGCCAATCGGAAAACACAGCGCGCAATGTTGGCCGAACTCTACGAAGCCGCGACAGCGGGTGGAATGGCGCCGCCCGGGTCGAAGATCATCGGTGACCAGTACCGGACTGCGCGAATGCTGGGCTCGGTTGCGGAAGCACTCGGCGGCAGGCCATTGAAGTACAGCCCGCCCGAGGAAATGCTGCGGCTCTCGGAGCAGCAGCAGGCCGAACTCGGGCAACGGGCGGAGCGCTTGATGCGTATGTTCCGGCAGGGCGTGGAAGAAGGCACGTGGACACTGCTGGTGCCGAAGTCGATGGCGCAGAACAAGTGGGTGAACGTCCATATGCAGCCGTTGCGGGGCACCTCGATGCCGGAGGCGGACGGCAGATTCTGCTTTCCGTTGGTCGGTAACGAGTTCTTGGCGAAGGTGACGGCGTACTACAAACTCGCGGTCGGCGACGAGGTGCCGAAGAGCCACGTCAAATTCCGCAACACGGGGCGGCTCGATGAGTTCGACCTCACTATAGTGTTGTCACCGAATCTCTATTACGCCACCGACGAACAACTGGCGCTGACGTTCTTCGATCTCTTGGCCAGATCGATGGCTACGGTGGGTAGCGCGTATGCCGATATGACCGGGTGGAAAACTCGGGCGAAGCAACCGGCGATCGTCAATGGTGTCCTCTATGCCCCGATCACCCTGGGGTTGGCAGGCCTGCTCGGTGTCGAATCGCTGGCATTGCCCATGATCCTGGGGCGGGCCGGCGGTGAATTCGGAGCGATCCCCGCTGCCCTACGAGTGGAATCGGCGCAGGCACACCATCAGAAGAACGCCTTCTACGACATGCAGGAGCGGCTGGATTACCTCACCTCCACTGGGCTGGGAGCCGCACTGGCCCGGAAGTCCCTCGAGCTGAACCGGGTTCAGCGTGCGCAACAGCAGCAGGCTGTCGAGATCCTGGGTGTACCATCCGACGCCGAGTCCGCGGATATGCTCGCCCCCGGGGTGCATGTGCTCACCACGGTGGGCCGTGCCGTCCAGGAATGGGCCGACCAGCACGACGAGATCGACGATGTCAGGGTCGAGATTCTCAGTGAGACGGGGATGACCGAGGTCTGCGGTGTCGAGCTGAAGCAGGTGGCGGGCGGCGCCGACGATGTGCGGCTGGTGACCCTCCGCACAACCTTGCGGGACGGACGTCGGTTGGTCCTGTATGCCGCGGTGTATGTCAACCCCGACAGCGATTACGTCATGCCGCTGGTGTCCTTCGCGGGCGCCGGCTACCATCGCGGCCTGTCGTCGACCCGGGGTATGCGGTGGGAGCAGCACCGGGAACGCCTCATCGATATTCTGCTGCCCGCACAGTGGCGAGGACAATTGCCCGGGGACGACCTGGCGATACTGCTCCGCACCCTGGACGATCTGCTCGCTCGCGAGCGGATGATGTACGGGGTTCCGGTCGGGCAGCTGATCAAACGGGGATTGCTGCGGGCTCTCGGTCAGGATATCGCGCCTGGGCTTCTCGCCTTTTTCGGTGGCGATCCCGCGGTCGCTCTCCGCGAGCTCACCAACGGGGGGATCACCGTGAGCAACGATGGTCTCGATGTGATCCTCAATGCGGAGGAGGAGCAGCGCGTCCTGAACAGCCGGGTGATGGCCTTTCCGCCGGGGCCCACCGCACGCACGTTCGCGGATGACTGGGAACGCTCGCTGCTGCAAACCCACGACAGTATCCGCGGGGCCGCGACACGGCTGCACCAGTATGCCGAGGCGCGTCCGGACGAGCCGCGGTTGCGAGAGCTCGCCGACAAGTGGGCGGCCCGCGCCGCGACGGTCGCCCGCCGGCCGTGGGAACAGGTCGAGGATGCACTGGCTGTGCTCGAGCAGGCGGTGGGCGACGACGAGTACGCCATAGAAATGATCCGGCTCGGCACGGCCGGTGTCGTCCAGGTGAATACCGCGCGCCGCGGAAAACAGCCGCCCCGGCGGGAGATCCTGGAGGTTCTGCCGGGGATCCCGGGCGAGGGAACCTTCATGAGACCGAACCCGGACCAATACGCCGATGTGGGAACCTGCATCGTGTACGACCCCACCGATCCACATACATTGCGCCAGTTGTTCACCAGCTGGTTCGCGGAATGGCACGGTTCTCCTCTCCCTGAGATTTCCGTGCGCGCGCGTGGACCCGGTGTGGGGGTGGCGGAGGGCGGTGCCCTGGCGAACCGGGGGCCCGCGAGCCGCACCGACGGTGGATCCGGCGTCGGGGATTTGACATATCTGGCCGCCGGGGGCATCAACGGCCTGGGTCAGGCCTGGGTGGACCGTCAGTTCGCCGATAAGGAAACGCAGGCCGATCGGTTGTTCCAGGCGCTGATGCACCGTGACATCGTGACGCCCACCAAATCTCTCGAACAGATCGTGGACTGGTTCAGAAGGGCGAAGGAGACCCAGTTCCGGGAGCTGGTGGCAGACGTTGTCGCCGGTGCCGAGTTGGCCGGCGTCGTATCCGAAGACATGCGGGCCGTGGTCGATGGTTTTCGGCGGGCCCCGGGCGAAGATCCCGATCGGCGGGGTGAACAACGTTGGCCGCGTGGTATCCAGAACCCGGGTACGGTCGACCCGTCTCTTCGGCCGCGACCCGAGTTGTTTCCAGGCCGCGATTCTTGGCAGGCACAAGTGTTCGGGTTCGCCGAGCACGGCGCGGAAGCACTGGCCCGGCAATTGGGGATTTCGGCCGAGGAAGTGTCCACGATGCTCGGTGAAGCAATGGCGCGGACCAAGCTGCTCACCGACCAAGAGGTGGATCACACAGAACCGAAGCAGGAGGATCCTGCGGTCCCGTTGTCCGAGGAACAGCGCTTGGCACCGCACGTGGGTGAATCCGTTGTCGACTGGTCGACGACGACGATCTGGCTGGCGCCGCAGCGGACCGACCGTATGGCGGCAGCCTGGTTGCGGCAGGTACTGCGCCTGCGGCGCGGCTCTCCGGTGGAGGAGATGGCGCGGACCGGCGATTCGGCTTCGGCGGCGGCGGTGCGGCGGGAACAGGAGATCACCGAGCAGCTTCGGCCCTGGCTGGGCTGCGTCTTGGACCTGTTCGGCGACGAAGGGGCACAGTCCATCCGGGCCGGTTTCCAGGAGCCGTCCGGTCCCGATCGGGCGGAGCAGATCCTGGAGCGGTTCCGTGAACTCGAGAAGTATGCCGCCCGGTTCGAGCTGGATATGACGGCCGGCCGCCCGCCGGTGGAGTTGGACCTGCGGACGAGTGAAATTCCCCCACGGCAGGAGGACCAGATCGGGACAGTATCCGCCGCGGCTCGGCAGGATGGAGGGCACCATGGTCCGGCGCTGCGCGATGGTGCCCCTCGCAACGAGATCTGCGCGCGTCGCCTCGTTCGCGTCCTGCAGGCGCTCGGCAACGCCTCCGAGCTCGATCTGGACGAGAACAATCCCGCCTGGCACGCCACCGACAACTGGCGAATCCTGGAGGACAAGATCGTCGCCGACCTCGTCGATCTGAATTCGCTACCCGTCACGGATCACCCCCCGCATCCCGATGATCCGGACGATCCCCTGGCCCAGGTCGCCGCCACTCTGCGCGCAAGCGGCAAGGACGGCGACACCGCGGTGGTCGTGGTGGACGACGGGGACACCTCCCACGGCTACCTCCTCACCGTGATCGCCGGGACGCTGTACGTGCACGACACGGCGATCGATACGCCCACCCCGGGCAGCGTTCCGCGTATCCGGCTCTACCACCGAGACCATTGGCAGCCCGCCTACAGCCGCGAACAGCTCGCGCGCGGCACGGTGTTCGTCGCCTACTTCGACGATAAAGGCGGCGAACTGGGCGCCCGGGACGCTCGTGATCCGGCGCACGAGAACGCGGCACATCCCGGCCGGACGATCACCCGGCCGGGCGCCACCGAGCCGGAGTCCGCCGGAGTCTCGGCCGAGCGGGCCACGCGGGCCCAGCAGTTGTACGCCGAGTACAGCAAACCGGTCCTGGCTCAGGTGGTACCCCGGTCGCGAGGGGACCGGGAACTGGTCCGGACAGTGCTGCGGGAGACGTTCCTGCGCTTGGCCGGTGAGACCGGTGAACAGGACGGCCGTGCGGTGGATCTTCCCGGCCGGGCGGTGGAACTCGCGCTGGAAGCGCTCGAATACGAGCAGTTCCAGCGCGGTTTCGACGAGTTCCGGCAGCGCCTGTGGTCGGCTGCGAAGACCGACCGGATCCGTACGGCGCTGGCGGCGGCGACCCTGGCCCAGATGTGGCAGGCAGTCACCGAGCTGCCTGTTGCCTGGCGGCAGGCGACCCTGCTGCGATACCTGACCGGACTGGACCTCCCGGCCGTCGTCGAAGTGATGGAACACGACGGTAGCCTGGTCGAGGCCATGCTGCGCGACGGCATGCTGCAGATGGCGGCGAGACTTGCCGAACAGATCGACGATGCGGCCGGCTCGCCGGTACCGCAGCAGCGGCAACCGGCGGTGCGGCAGCCCACCCTGGCCGATATCGCTCGTGCGGCCGGGGTCGGCATCTCCACGGTTCACTTCGCGGTCAACGAGCGCGAAATTCCGAACATTTCGAAGGAGACCAGTGAGCGTGTCCGGCGAATAGCCGTGGAGATGGGTTATCCGGTCGGCAAGAAAGTCGACCGGGCGCCCGGGGTCCGCCGGGCGAATACGCTGGTGGACCAGTCCGAAACGACCGGAGTGAATCTGAGCGCACTGAGTCGTGCGCGCTCGGGCCTGCCGATCAGCGAGAAGACCCGGCAGCGGCTGGCAACAGCTGGGGGCGACGGTGTAGCCGATAAGCCACGGGTCACTCTGGCCGAGGTAGCGCAGCGGGCCGGCACCAGTGTGACCACCGCCAGCCGGGTGCTGCGCAACGAGCCCCAGCCTGCGGGCGTGACGCAACGGGTGATGGCAGCAATTGCCGAACTCGGCTATGCGGCCAGTGTCTACACGCGTCGTGCGCCGGAGCCCGCACCGCCGGCCCGGTGGAGTCCGCCGCGACGCGGCGGTGCGCGCAACAGCAGACCGGGTTTCAGCGGTGCCGACGCGTTCGAGGAGCCCCGCGACCCCCGGGAAGATCTGGGGCTGCCGGCCCGCAGGCGCCACGTATCGGGTCCGAGGTACGGACCCGAAGTCTTCTTCGCCCGCGACCCGAGAATCCCCCGCGGAATCGGTGCGCGCGCGGACGAGCAGGCGCCGGTCGCCGACGGTGGCTCGTCCGCCGCAGCGTCCTCTGCGCGTGACCGTGGACAGAGCCCGCGCGGCCGACCCGATCGCGACAACGCCGGTGTGCCGCCGTCGCCGCCGACTATCGGAGACATCACAGGAGGCCGCGGACGGTCGGCGACAGGAACAGTGGTGTCCGGTCGCTCGGTTTCCGGAGAATCCGCCGGGGTCGTGGAAGTACGGGGTGGAACATCCGGAGATCGGGCGGCGGATGAGCTGGCCGTCGCGCGCGCGGAGCTGAGCGCCCTGCTGGGAGTCGACCCAGCGCACCTGCGCTGGCCGAATCTGGTGCGTGATGTCTTCGGCCAGGCCGATATGATGCTGTCGTTCCTGCCTGCGGATGAGTGGCCCGCTGTCGCCACGCCGCGCCGGCTGGCCGAGCTGCGCAAAAGGTTCGCATCCGGTCTCGTGATCGGTTCGCGGATCAATGCGTTGCAGGAGGTGTCCCGCCGATTCGAGATCGGCGCCTGGCGTGCCGAGGCCCAGCAATGGCAGTCGGTCTGGGACGACGGGTTGGCCGAATTGCTGAATTTCCATCAGGTGGTGGATTCCGACGATCTCGCACAGCCGCTGCGCCGGCTGGGCGAGCTGGCGGGCGATTCCGAGCTCGTCACGCTGGCCGATGCCGCCGACCGGGTGATACGGCTGACCGAATCGCTCGATGGCGCCGATCGAGCGGATCTCGATTCCGCTGCGCGGCGGCTCGATCGAGCTCTGGGCGAATTCACCGATTTCCGGGCCCGGGCCGCGGGCCTCACCCAGGAGGATCTGCGTTCGGCCCAGCAGCTACCCGGTGTGGACCAGCGACAGGAGTCCGCGCAGGCACTGATATCGCTGGCCGGGGATGTCGCGGCGGCCGGATCAGCGGATGCCGAGTTGGTGGCACCGCTGCGGGGCGTGACCGCGACGAATCTCACCGCGACGCATGCCTGGGCGGTGCTGGATCGGCTCGCTGGCCTCTCCACCGAGCGGCAAGCCGAGCCGGGACCGGCGCAACTGGAATCCCTGTGCGAGTCGTTCCTGTACATAGACGAGGCGCTGGTGGATACCCAGGCCAACCTGTGGCTCGGCGGTGAGATCGGGCGACTGACCACGATCCTGGCCGACGCGGGGCCCCTCGCGGTATCCGCGGAAACGTTCGCGGGCCTGTCCACAACGGGGAAGCATGCCGTCGCACGAGCTGAGAACACTCGCGAGATCATGGCTTTCGGGAATGCGGCCGACGCCTACAACTACGCCGGGAGATCGCTCGCCGCCCCGGAAGGTGAGAGCCGGACCCTGTCGCGGCCGATCGTGGTGGCCGCCGTATTGCCCGCCGGCCACGATGCCGCGACCCGAGCACCCGGATCGGACCCTGTCGCGGTCGTGGCCGAGGACGGTCTGCGCTGGCAGCTGCTCACCGATCCGTCGGTGCGGTTCGCCGGACAATCACTGCTGTACCTGGAGATACCGGCCGGAACCCGGGTTCGGTGGGACACCGGCCGGCAGTACCTGGAAGTACACGACACCCTCGAATGGGACACCGTGCGCTCGTTCACCGACGACGACGGCCGGCAGCACACATACGGGACTGCGAGGCAGGTAGCCGCTTCCCAGGAGCGCCGAGAGGAAACGCAGCCCCCGTTGGGCGGAAGCCGTGGATCGATACCGGGGCCGCAGACCGGCTTCTCCGAGGTGTCCGGGGGCGCTGGGCGAAGGACGCGGCGCAGATACTCCGATTTGGCGGTCTGGTTTGCGCACGACGGGCAGCTCGGTCCGGACGCGTGGGCGGACGGAGAGCGCTACGCAGGCCGCTCGCTCGGAGCTTCGGACACCGGAACTGCCACCGACGCCGAGTTGGTGACGGCGGTGATCGCGGGCGACACCCGCGCCTACGAAGTGCTCTACGAGCGGTATCACAGGCAGGCGCGGCGAGTTGCGCTCAGTAATACACGTAATGAAATGGACGCCGATGACGTTGTCTCACTGACCTTTTCGAGATTGCTGGGCACCCTACAGCGCGGCAGTAGGCCGTCCGGACCGTTCGGTGCCTACCTTGGCCGCGCCGTACGGTATGTCGCCGCATCCTTCTACAACAACGGCCGGCTCGTGTTCATCGACGAGCAGGATGCGCTGGATCGGATGCAGCTGGGCGCCAACAATATCGACGGTGCTGCCGTGGATTCGGACTGGCTCACCTCGGATGTGGGCCGTGCATATCTGGCACTGCCCGAACGCCTTCGCACAGTGGTCCGGTGGGTTGATCTGGAGGGTGCCACTCCTGAGGAGGTGGCGGCTCTCACCGAGTTGCCCGTCGGCGCGGTGCGGGAACTGATCGAGGACGCGCATCGGCTGATGCGGGGTGAGCTCGTGCAGTCGAGCCCGGGTAGTTCGATCACCGCGCTCGGAGCGCACGGGACGGAGCTCGCCGCCGTGTTGGCCGGCGGGGGCGTGTACGTAGCGGAGACGGGAGGCCTCGGCGCCCTGCTCCCGGCACTGTCGATGGCCCGGCGGACCCGGCCGGACGAGCTGGCCGCGCTTGTCGATACGTTGAGCGAGTACCAGCGGGAACTTTTCATCCGCTGGTTCCTGGGGCAATGGCCGGACGAGATCGCCGGCGCAGTGGGACGAGGGGAGTCCACAGTGACCGCAGTACTGCGGTCACTCCGAGCGGCGGCCGGTACCGTGGTCGACGGATTGGGCGGACAGGCACAGGACCGTACACCCGGGCGGCACCGAACGCGGCAGAATCCACTGCTGCTGTACATCAGTGCGGTCGTCGACAGCAGTGCGGAGCTGGTGACACCCGAGATTCTCTCGCACCTGACCGAAACGCAGCGCGAGCAATTCGACCTCTACTTCGTAGAACGTGCCTCGTTGGTACGCGTTGCGGAGTACTTCCGGACGCCGAGACCGCAAATGCGCCGCCAACTCGTGGAGATCGCCGCGTCGGTCGCCGACCAACTGCCCAGCGAACTGCGCGACCGATTTGCCCGGGGTATCGATCTGCATCCTGTCACGCGTCGAGATATCGCCCGAGAAGCCGGTGTATCGATCCATGCCGTGAAGCGGGCGCTGGATGGGCGCGCCGGCATCGACGCGCGCACCGCGGAAAACATTCGGGCAGTGGCGCAGCGGCTGGGCCGGCGACCGGGTGGTCGCGGCCGGATCATCGCGGCGGCCGCTTCGCTGAGAGAGGGGACAGCGCCACCGGTTCCGGTGGTCCGGGATGCCGGTCCTCGGCAGCGCACCGAACGGCGGAGTGCGGAGCTACAGACGGTACAGGCTGCGCATCCCGACGATATCGCCCGTTGCATACCGAACCTGGGAGAGACCGACCGTGAACTGGCCCATCTGCTGATCCGGCAACGAAAGCCCGTTGCCGAGGTGGCGTCTCTGCTGGGTCGTAGCGGTGCGTCGATCAATGTGGCGCAGCGTGCGATCGCCCGGAATCTGGATGGGTTGCTGGCCGGTGGTGTTTCGCTGAACGGTGTGGCGGCCGTGAATTTCGTCGAGAGGGCCCAATCGGAGCATCCCGAGGTCCTGGCGCCGTATCTGGGCGAGCTCTCCGACACCCGGCGCAGGTATTTCGAGTGGTACTTCGTCCAGGGACACAGCGTCACCGAAATCGCGGGTCTCGGTGGTCGATCGAGGCAGGGAGTGCGTACCGCGCTGAAACTGATTGCCAACAGTCTTACGCTCCGGCTGGACCCGGATTTCGTCGAGCGGTATGCAGAGACCCCCGTCGCGGAGTGGGTCCGCGCTGCCCAGGCCGGCGACGAGAAGGCTTTCGATCGGCTGTCCGCGCGCTACGCCCACCGTATGTTTCGGAGAATCTTGCCGACCGCTCAGGACAGACCCGCGGCGGAGGAAGTTCTCGAGTCGTCCCTACGGCGCGCACGAAGCGAACTGCATCACCTGCGAGCCGGGCAGGATATCGGGGCCTGGTTCACGGCGGTGGCGGTCGAGACCGCCGGCCGGAAGGCGGCCCACCATCACGCTGCCACGGTACAACCGGGCGGTTGGGAACTGCTCGTTGCCGAGGCGGTGCAGCAGTGGCAACCGACCGCGCTGGCTCCTTTGCGAACATATCTGACCCCTGGTCAGCGGACCTGTTTCGACCTGTACTTCGCCGAGGGCAAAACCGTGGCGCAGACGGTACAGGCCACCGGCCTGACGAAGGCGACGGTGACCTCGCAATTGCGCCGGACAGCCGAGGTGCTGATGGAGCATCTGCCACTTGGGCTCCTCATCGAGTACACGACCGCAGGTCGTCTGGGTCGAGTCACATTGGCAGATGTCGGCGCGGAAGCGGGTGTGACGCCGGAAACCGCGGGGCGGATCATGGCGGGGACTTCCAACGCAGCCGGCGCGGCGGTGAGGCGAGTGCGGGCGGCCGCGGCGCGGGTCGGATGGTCGGCTGAACGGCCGGGCGTGGTGATCACCGCGGGCCTCGGACGGCCTTCACCGATCCCGGTCGTGCGGACCGCGGAAGGTAGTGGGTATCAGCATGGCCGCGGGCAAGCCCTGCTGCGCATCCGAACAGCGGATCGAGCAGATGTGCGGGCAGTGATAGAACTTCTTCCGGATCGGCTCAGGACCAGTGCCGCCGCATTGTTCGTCGATCACCACTCACCCGGGCAGGTGGCATACAGGCTGCGGCGTCCGCTCACCGAGATCGAGAATCAGCAGAGTCGGCTCGCGCCTCGGGTTGCGGCGGCCCTGTCCATCGGTGTGCTGCTCTCCGACGCGACGGCCCTGCTGCTGATCGAAGTTGTATGGTCCGGTGACCCCGACGCGATCTCGAGTAGCCTCGGGTTCCTCTCGCCCGTCCAGCGATCCGATCTGGCACGCTTTCTGGCCGGTCGCACCATCGGACAGATTTCGCGGGCCCGCGGCCGGAACTTCCACACGGTCAAGGCGCAGCTGTATCACAGTGCCCATGTGCTCTCCGGCCTGCTCGATCCGGAGACTGTGCGCTACATCGTCGGCCGGGGCACCCTCCGACGAGTGACGCGGCGCGACGTCGCCCTTGCCGCCGGGACCAGCTATATGACTACGCAGCGAGTACTTCAAGGTCGCGGCCACGTGGATTCCGCTGTTGCGCATCGGGTCCGTGCCGAGGCCGAACGACTCGGCTGGTCGGCCGAACGCCGTGGGATCGTGATCAATACCGCTACCGGAGTCGAGACGGCATACCGATGGCACCCGTCGTCTCCGGAGGAGGGGAACGCGCAAGGCTCGATGGTTTCGGTCGAGATGGCGGGCGGACCGGCCACGCGTGGCGTGGCTCGCAACGCAGAGTTGCCCAGCGAAGCGGAAAAGGCCTCTGCGGAAGCAGAACCCGCCGTATTCGACGGACCGGAACTCGACCTGGTTCGCATCACGCCGCCAGAAACGATACGACTCGCCGTCCGGAAGTTCACGACTCGCCATCGTGAGTTCATCCGGCTGCGGTTCCTCGTCGATCGGCCGCTGTCCATCCCGGACACCGCGAAACGGATGGGAATGTCGGAGGGGGCCGCGTGGAGATTGCAGAGCCGGTTGGCCTCGAAGATCGTGACAGCGCTGACCACCGGTGAAGTCTCCACTGTCGGAGGACGGGCGCTGGCACTGGTCATGTCGGAGTGGGTGGACGCCAAACCGGCGTTCCGGCGGGCACTGCGAAAACTGCCGGCCGACGAGCGCGAGTCCATCGTATTGCGGATAGTCCAGGAGAAGACCCTCGACCAGATGGTTGCCGCGCTCGCTGGAACCGGACGTACCGCGCAGGGGCTGGCCCAGCTGTACAAACAGGCGGTGCGTCATCTCGCCGAGGAGATCACCGGGTTCGTCCGGCGCCTTCCCGACGATGCGACCCAGCGGATCGAGGCGGCCGACCGCCACGACCGAGCCGGGCTCGAGAGGTTCGTCCGCGAACTGAGTGCGGAGGCGGTCAGCGACGATGAGCGGCGATATCTGAAACTGCGCTACCTCGACCGCGCCGCACCGGACGATATCGCCGTGGCATTGGGTAAGACCACGAACTCGGTCAACCAGCTGCGCCGGCGGGCGGTGGTAAAACTGGCGGATCTGCTCGTCGCCGATCTGCTTCCCGGCCCGGCCGCCGGCAAATACACGGTTCTCGATACCGTCCGCCCGATAACGGCTGCCGATGTCGCGGCCCTCGCCGGCGTGAGTGTCAACACGGTGCACCGCGTGTACCGCGGCGCGGTCGCTTCACCCGAGGTCAGTTCGGCGATAGATCGGCTCGGCTTCCGAGGACCGGCCCCCGGAACGCGATCGGGATCGTTGCCGGAACCTGCTGCACCGCATACGACAGGTACCCGGACCGCGTTGCCGGTCTCGGCTTCCGACGGGGACGGAGAGTACGCCGCGCCCACCGATTCGACCGGCGCCCGCGATGCGGGGCATCTCGCCAATCTCTGTGGGCAGCTGGTGCTGGCCCGGTTGCCGTGGGTGGATCCGGGCCGGATACCCGAAGCCGTCGGTGCGCGGGGTCTGGGGGTCTCGCGAATCGTGGAGATCGCCGGCGCCGGACCGGAGCATGTCCGCCGGCTCGCGGTGGACCCGGATCGGCCGTACGCGGGTGTCGCGGAGGCGCTGAGCGCACTCCCGGAGGCGGTGCGCGAGGGTGCCTCGGCGCTGGTGTTCGTGGGCTCGGACGAGGCCGACGAATACGGTGTGGCCGGGCACGTGTTCCGCGTGGTGTACCGGGACGGTGAGGTCTACCGGGAAGATCCGGGCCTGGAGGTATTCGGTCTGCTCGACGGCACGGCCGGGCCGTGGGAGCTGGAGGGCGTGAACGGTCTCTGGATGGTCGCGTTCGACGCCGCCGGAGAACCCGTCGCGCTCCCCGGCGCGCCGGCCGACGCCGCGGACCTCGAATTCGCGGTCGGCCTGTCGCACGATACGGTCGGTGACCAGGTGCTGTCGGTGCTCGACGAGGCCGGGGAGCAGTGGCGGAAGATGCTTCCGGACACCGTCAAGGTGCGGCATGTGTCGAGCATGTCCTCGGGTCTGGCCGGTTCCTATTCGCTGACCGAACTGGTGAACCGTGTGCTCACCACCGACGCGAGCCTGCTGACGCAGGCAGTCACCCTGGTCCACGAGAACGAGCACGGCCGGGATGCCGAAGAATTGCCCATGCCGGACCCGTACACGATGTTGCGCGGCGAGTACGTGCACGCGACCCTGCGCTGGGAAGCGAGAGCGTTTGCACGGGAAGCGACTTTCGCGGACGTGCTGAAGTCATCCGACTACGAACCCGAGGAGGACGATCGGCACCTCCTCTACCACGAGGCGCACAGCAAGGCGGTCCGGGACGCTCTGCGCGCCGACCCGGACCTCTCCGAGCCCGAACAGCTGGCGATCGGCTACCGGGCCGGTGTCCGCGCTCTGGAGGTTTACCTCGCGGTTCCCGGCAAGGTGGCGAGCCTGTTCGACTCGCCGGCGAAGCTGGCGGAGTTCTGCGCGGCGCCGGAAAAGCTGGACGAGCTCGTTCCGGACGATGCCGACAACCACCCGCGAGAGGCGCGCGACAGGTTGGCGACGATGATCGCCTCGCCCGAGAATCTACGGGCATACCTCGAGGCGCCGGAAGCACCCGACAGTCGTAGCTCCACAGCCGGATATCTCGGCGAGCCCGGTGAATACGTGAAACGTGCCCGCCGGAATTGGCTCGCGGCGCGCACCGCGAAGGGACTCGAAACTCGGCATACGCCCACCACACCCGAGAACGCACACGAGATCCGGCGCTCGGCTATGGCCCGAACTGCCGCGGAACGAGACCTCGCGGTTCTCGATCGGGCGATCGGCCGAGATATCGAGCGTCGCAGTGTGCGCCCGGCCGCGCCGGAATCGCCCGCCGATCAGCGTCGGCGCACTCACGCCGATCTGCTGTTCCGCGATCTGGTCGCATGGCGGGCGATCGTGGCCCGGGATGTGGCCGCAGCGCAGGCGACGGCCGACGCGGCCGCTGCTCGGGACGTACTGTCCGCCATGTTGCAGCACGAGCCCGGGGTAGTGCTGACCGACCACGTGGCAGTGATCGGCGGCAATTGGCCGCGCCTGGTCGTCATCGCCGGTGCGGCCGGCGATCACCGGCAGAAACGTGACGGCGCGATCGCCGCTCATCCGGAGCTCGGGGAGGCGGCCGATCTCGACTGTGAATTCTGGTCCGCCTCCAGCGACTGGGACGGGAGGGTGTGGGTGGAGCGGGCCGGCGATCCGGAGGCCCGTCCGGCGCCGGACCTGCCCGAGCTTCCCTGGCTGAACCTGGCCGATCATGCCGGAAAACAGCGGATTCGCCGGGCTCGGCGACTGATGCGGAAGACCACGAACGGGCGCCGGGCCGATCGGATCCTCAGTGACAACGAGGTCGTGCTGCTGCTGGAAGCACATGCCGACGACCGTTATTACCCGGCAAGAAACGTCCAGGTGCTCGATGCCGGGAACTCCGACGTCGAACTCGCCGCGGCCTTGACCGCCTGCGCGGTCCATGTTCTGGAGGCGCGGCGATCGCCGGGCGGCAGTGCCGCGCGGGAGTTGCTGGAATCGGACCGGTCGCGGTACGTGAAGTCACGGCTGGCAGAGGAGACCCGCGCGCAGGCGGAACGTGCCGAGACCTTACGGCAACTGCGAGAACTCGGCTACGACACCGAGCCACCCGGTCCGCTCGAACAGGTCTACACCGCGGCATACCGTCACGTTCTCGGCGGCGTCGGGGCCGGTAGATCGCCGTCCGAGTCGGAGACGGCTCTTGCCCGGCAAGCCGGCACGACCGCGTTGCAGCCGCTGTTGAAGCGCATGGGGCCTCGTCTGTCCGCCCCCACCTACGCCGAGTTCTACGGGTGGGCTTGGGACGACGCGAATGGTTATCAGCGCGCACAATCGGAGCCGGAGGAGCAGGCCGCGGCGGACACACCGGAGGTCGAACCGGGCGTCGCCTTCGACTTCGAGGAGCGGCTGCGGGAACTGGTCGCAGAGACGGTGCGGGCCGAAGAACTCCGCGACCGCGCGCGTGCGGAGCTGTCCGATCTGTCGGACAAAGAATTGGCGGCGCTCACTCCGGCGTCCGGTGCGCTGGAACTGCTCTACCGGGCCACTGATCCGCGTAGCCGTGCTCAGGTCTCCCTGATCGAGGAGTACCACAAGTGGGACGGGCGGATCGATATGCTGGCGGCCGCGGTCGACGCCTATGAGCGAGCCTCCTACCAGGGGGCCATGTGTGAGATGCTTGCCTTCGAACGTTCGATCGATCCCGCACAGCTGGTGGCGGGTTCGCCGTTGCCGAGCCGATTGACCCGCGAGCGGGACGAAGCGTGGGACGAGCTGGCCCGGTTCCTGGACATCGAACGCGAGCGGCTGAGCGCGGATCAGGTGCACAACCTGCTGGGGCAGGCGCAGCAACAGCAGCGTGCACCGTTGTCGCCGGACGATCCGCGAAGGTTCCTCTTCGCCGATCGCACGGCTGAGATGTGTGCACGGGTTCTCGCGGTGGATCCGATCGTCCGTGCTCTCGAGTCGCTGGCCGACCTGTGCACGCAGGCGCAGAAACTCGACGCCCGTGCCCATCCGGACGCCGGGCAGCCGGTCGATTCCGCGAGCCGGATCGGTGCCGCGTTTTCCCAGGTGCCGGACCTCGACGAGGACACCAGGGCGGCCGTGACCGGGCTGCTCGGCGCAGCGCTGGAACGCCCGGGCGCGCGGCTCTGGCCGGTCGAACCGCGCGGCGCGGAGCAGCTGATCCAGGTTCGCGACGCCGACGGCAGCAAACTGCTCGATATCCGGATGGCACCGGGCACGACGTCGGTCCACCTGGCCCTGCACCGTGACCGTCCGGACCGCGTCCTGTTCGCCCAGACCCTGGTTCCCCGGCTGTTGGCCGGGTGGCCCGAACAGCAGATCGACACCGTATTCGCCCAGGTCGTCGAACGGTTCGCCGGGATGAACCGGCCCGGTGGCGCCCGGCTGATCGGCTCCGACGCCACCTTCACCGCGGAGCTCTCCGGTGCCCGTGGCGCACGCGCCCTCGATATCACCGTCGCGGGCGGTGCCGGCAATCTCGCCCTGTACTTCGACGAAGAGGCCGCTGCCCGCTCCGGGACCACTTCTTCCGCCGGTGCAGTTGTGTCCGGAGCTACGGAAGGCGCCGCCGACTACCCTCCTGCGGCCGATTCCGAGCGCGCCGCGGACCTCGGCTCGCCGACTGCTGAACATACTGTGCCGCACGAGGAATACGCAGTTCCGGCCGTCGGGGATGCGCGCGGGTGGATCGGCGATCGGGCGACTGCGGCCTGGGCGGATATCGACGCCCACATCGAGTTCAGCGGCCCCTTCAACTGTGGTCCGCTGGTGCAATGGTTCGTCCGGGATGCCGTCGGTGGCGACGCGGCGGCGGCCATGGAACCCGCGGCGGTGGACGATGCGTTGATCGCGCTGGCCGGTATGCACAAGCTCGACCTCGTCGCGGGGTTGCGCACCGGCTGGACCGAGCGGCCGATCGGCGCCGGTGCCGACGGTCTCGCCGCCATGGTCGCCCAGGTGCACCGAGTCGGTGGCGTGCTGGTGGGTGCAGTGGACCCGACGGGCGCAGGCCTCGGCCACTGCTTCGCCGTGGCGGCCGTGACGGCGGAATTCGCGGCGGTGTTGAACGCGTTGCCGGTGACGCTGCGGGGAGAGGCCGAGGTCGAGGCCGGGGAGATGGTCGTCTTCGACAATGCGGCGGGCGGGCTTCTCCGGGGGCAGGCGATCTACGACTGGGTCGTTTCCGGCTGGGCCGGTTCCGCGGACGTCCATGTCGCCGGGTTCGACGCCGCGGGTGTGGCGCACGAGGAATTCGATATCGAGGTGCAGTGGCAGCGCGGGCCGGTCGGCCGGCTCGGTGCACTGGAACGCGGTGTCCGCACGCTGCCGTGGGGGCAGCGCGCCGGCTCCCGGCAGGAACTCGACGGGGCCGCGGCGCGGTTGGCGGCCCTCCTGGGCCTCGGGCCGGTGGGTGTGGACCGGGAACATCTGCAGGGAGCCCTGGAATCGATACGCCGGGAGTTCGACCGCCTGGATGAAGCCGGATGGAAGCGGGTGGCCGCCGGCCGGGCGCCGCGAGTGCTGCCCCGCCTGCTCGGTCGTTTCCTGGCGGATCTGCAGATGTTGGAAACGATTTCCGACCCAGCGCTGCGGCAGTTCAAAGCGAGACCGATCCATGAGGATTTCGCCGACGATCTGGCCGATGTCCTGGGCGGTCCGAGTGGCCGCGTCGTATTCGGTTCCGCACTGGATCGGCGGCCGGCCCTGGTACGGCTGGCGCAGCAGTCCGGTAATCGAGCGCTCGGTGAGCTGGCCGAAGCCATCGCCACGTACCAGGACCTCGCCAACGGTCTGTCCGCCGCCACCCCGGCCCAATTGCAGCGGCGTCATTCGACCAGCGTGGAAGGTTTCGGCGCACTGGGCGATTCGGCCGGCCGGGCCATGATCACAACAGTGCACGACCTGCTGGAGCGGTTCCCGATTCCGGTGGCCGGCATCGCGGTCACCCGGCGCAGCGACGAAGCAGCGCCGGAGGAGCAGCGCGTGTCGTCCGTCGCCGGCGCGGACGTCGACGGATACGGGATCACGTCGGCCAGGTTGGAGGTGACGGTACCTTCCCGGCGAAGCCCATCGGAGGACGAGGTTTGCCGGGCGGCCATCGAAGGAATGGGAAAGGCACTGGTCATCGCCGGCCGCTGGCGGGCCGAGCTGCAGGCCCCGCGCGCGCTGCGGGAGTACTTCCGCAACACACACGGCGACCCGGAGAGCGCGGATTTCACGGTCTGGCTTCGGCGGCAGTTCCCGGCGTCGTGCTTCGACGGTGACGCGTTCCTTCCCAATCCCGCGCTCGCGCGTTCCTTCGCCGATGTGTATCGGGAGTTGGCCGATCTCCGTCCCGCCCCGGACATCCCGGTGACCGAGGGAGTACGCGTTCTCTACGAGCTGCTGGTGCGGCTCGCGGAGGAAGTGAACTTCAGCAGGGACCGCGCCCTGCGTACTCCGGAGACGGATCAGGAGCGGGCCGACCATCGCGCGAAGTTGGAGGCCTTGCGGCAGCTCGAAGCGCGACTGGGGCGTTCGCTTCGCTCTCAGGATCTCCTGATGGTCGAGGTCGATCTCGAGACAGTACTGGAACTCGTCGACGAAACACTGCGCCACTACGAAGAAGTGGGCGGCACCGATCTGGTGGAGTTCCGGGTGGCGCCGGACTCGTCCCCGTCCTATGCGCTCGTGACCACCGCACCCGACGGCTTGGTCCTCACGCTGAACGAGCGGTGGGCGATCAACAGGGAGTACCTCGAGACATCGTACAAGATCTCGGTCGACGACGGTTTCCATCCGCCGTCGCGAGGTTCGGCCTGGCGTGCCTTCTTCGCCCACGAATTGGCACATGTCGGCCAGCGGTACTCGGCCCGAGCACTCGTACCGGAGAAAACCGCGCCGGTGGGCACCGACGTGCTGCTGCGGCATCAGGCCGAGGAATGGCGGAAAGTGCTGCCGCAGCTGGTGGCATTGTTCGTCGAAAGCGGGCGCCCCGAGGATCTCGGCCGGCTGCCGGCATGGCTACAGGAGGTGCTCTCCGGGTACAGCTTCAAAGCGAACGGCACCCCCAATTTCGGAGAAGCGTTCGCCGAAGCTCGCGGGTCGGCATTGCACGGCCTGCACCCCGAACAGGCCGAGCGGATCCTCCATGCGCACCAGGTGAAAACGGCACGCGCGGAGACAGAACGACGGCTCCGCCGGGGCGAGCAGCCTGCGGCCGGTGATCCGGACGAAGTTTCGCCGGTTCCCGGACAACGGTCGATGCCCTCCGATGAACAGCCCGCGGCTCCGGCAGCGATGAGCGCCGACGCCGCGGAGACACGATCTGCCGGTGCGATTACCTCGAGTCCGGTGGTGGCGGTGCTGCTCGGTCTGCGCGACCAGGACGGCATACCGGTGTCCGAGCTCGACGAACCGGAGCGGGCCGAGCGGCTGAGCGGGGAGACGGAGTCGGCTGCGGCGGTCAGCAAGCGGGGCGCGGCCCACGAACGCAACGAGGACGCCGTGGTCGTCGTGGAGTTCACCCATAACAGGAAACCGGTGCAGATCGCCGCCGTGTTCGACGGCGTGGGCGGCGCGCCGGACGGCCATCGCGCGGCGCAGAAGGCGGCGACCGAACTCGGCGCGTATCTGCGGGAGCGCTGGTCGAACACGCGGTTCCGGCGGAAGGTGACCCGGGAATCGGTGCTGCGTGACGCGCTGCACCATGTGCAGCAGCGGGTGCGGGAGCTGGGCCGGCTGCCGGAATACTCGGGCCATCCGGATAAACCTCAGTGCACGGTGGCGGCCGTGATCACGGAGGCGGATCGATTCACGGTCGGGTGGGTCGGGGACAGCCGGATCGGGTGGACCTCCGCGGACGGCCGGCACGCGATGTGGTGGACCGGGGACCACTCGTCGGTCCGGATGTTCGCGCGGGAGAACGGGATGAGTGAGCGCGAAGCGCTCGACCGGGAACCGTGGCTGGAGAACTATCGGCACGCCATCGAATACGCGCTCGGCCGCGAGGGCAGGATTCCGGCCGCGCCCGGTGAGGACGTCACCCCGGGGGAGTATCTGTGCACGGTTTCGGTGTCCGATGACATCGACGCGCCCGTGATCGCCGAGGAGGGCACGATCACGGTGCCACGCGGCGGAGTCGTGCTGGCGATGACCGACGGAGCGATCAAGACAATGCCCGGTGCCGGTGTGCTGGGCGACGCCGCCGCACGGCATGCCGGGGAGCCACGAGCAATAGCGGCCGAGCTGGTCCAGCGGGCGGTGGACGAGGGCGAAACCGACGACGTCAGCGTCGTCGCGGTGGGGCACCGATCCGCGGAACCCCGGCGTGCCGGTGCGACGGCTGCCGCGCGGAATCCGCTGAAGCGGTGGTGGCGCGGGGCGGGCAGCCGCCAGGACGGCACCGCCCCGGTCCCCGCCGCCACCGGAGACCGGCGTACGTCCGATCCTCGCGCCGCCGGTACCGCACGTGCGACACCGGACGAACGGCCCGGGCTCGAACCGGATGAACACAACACGCGTACCGCTCCGGCCGCGCTGCCGACACGAGAGACCGAACCCGGGCGGGAGGTCGTCGATGGGAACGGGCCCGGAACGCGGGCGGATTGCGTGGCGCGGGCATCGGAGGACTACTGGGCGACACTGCGGGTCGCGCCACCGGTGGGTGTGCACGAGCCGGGTCCGGGCGGGGTGCTGTTGAAGGATATGGCCGGGGTGGTCGGTGCGGGCTGGGACCCCGGCATCACCTCGCTGCCGCAGGCGAGGGAGCGGGTGGCCCGGACCGGCAAGCCGATGATCGTCGTGGTCGTGTACGAGGGTGCGGCGGGGGAGGCACCGCGATGGGGGCACGCGGTGAATGTGAAGCGGGCTGCCGATGGTTCGGTGGTGGTGCACGAATCCGGCGTGGACGAGACCGAATGGTCGCCCTCGGCTCCGGTGGCCGCGGTTCTGGGTATGCGGGTCGCGGAAGGGCCGCAGGATCGGGTCGTGTCGGAACTTCCGGAGCATGCCCGGGGGTTCGAGGAGGTGCGGATCGGGCTCCGGGCGGGGCTGGCCGCGCTCGGCCCGGAAACCTTCGCGCGAGTGGATGCCGCCAAAAAGGAACTCGCCGCGCTACCCGGCTATTGGTACATCCCCGACCTGCCGATGCCCGAACCCGGAGAGACCTTCGGCGCCGATTGGGTCAGTAAGCGGGGGGAATGGCTGAGCGCACTGTTCGACGGGAAATTCGATGAACTGCGCGATATCGAACTCACCGAGAAGGACTTCCTCGAACTCGGCCGGATCGTCGAGCGCTTCCCGGTCTACGCGACGCTCGCGTTGATCGTCGCGGCCGGACTGTCGGTCGATCAGCTGCTGCATATTCGCAAGATGGGGTGGGGGGAGCTGTTCATCCGGCAGACGAAGATCACGCAGGAGGGGGAGACGACCAGCGTCTGGAAAGTCCGGACGATCCGGAAGGGCAACCCACTGGAACCGAGCAGCCGCAATATCGAGGACAAGACCACTCCGGTATCGCGATTCGCGCGCGCTACCTCGCTCGACGAATTACCGCAGTTGCTGGCGATCGCGGCCGGGACGATGCAGTATTTCTCCGGCCGCCCGCTCCTGCAGGAGGACCACGAAAGGATGAAAACCGTACTCACTTCCGAAGAGTACGAATTCTGGAACGGCCATCTGAAGAACGACCTGTGGTCGGCGCTGCATTTCCCGGGGTGCCGGGCGCACGACCCCGAGAGCGAAACGTATCTGCGGGCACGGTATCTCGCTGCCTATATCTGGTCGAATGTCGGCAGTAGAGCCGCCCAGGAATACATGATGAGGATCGTCGACCGCTATCTGGCCGGCGTCGTGGCGCTGGAAGCGCCGAACCTGCTGATCGGCATGGTCGAGGACATTCTCCGGGGTATGGCCGGCCTCCTGCCCGGCAGCTCGGGGCAACAGCTGCTGGACGCCGCGGATCGCGTGGCCGGTGATCCGGTCCGACAGATCGCACAGACGATGCGAGGCATCGCGAACCGTATTTCGAACCTGGTGTATCCGATGCCCGGCGAGCCCGAAGCGGCCGGTTCCGAGCGGAAGAAGATGCTCGCGGCGATCGACTTCGTCGAGGGGGAGATTTGGGAAACCGACGGTTCACTGCCGGATCCGAACAACCACACCGAGTGAAGGAGAACCGAACCGGTCGCTGATTCGAATACCGGCCGGAATTCGCCGGCCGACGAGGTTACTCGTGCCGAGCGGGTACCCGGGACGCGCGACGATTTTCCCGGGTCGGCGACAGAAGTCGAGGAATATCGGGACGACGGAACGGATTTCCGGCGACGGCATATCGGCCCGGAGGAGAAGGCGGCGTCTCGCGCGGAGTGGCACCGCGTCCAAGGGGCCCGCAATCTCCAGCACCGCCGGGCGAGTCCGACCGTGGGTTCGGCGGGACAGCCGGACGAGGTTCGGGCCCGCGGTGCGCGTACTGCCGCCGGCAAGGCTTTTCGACGGCGACCGTGGTGGGCCCGCAGCTCGTCGCCGTCCGGGAAGGCTGCCCACGGGAACTGGTCCGCCGGGAGACACGCCGCGGGACGCCGGCAGGACGGCACGACGCGGTTCGCCGGGTGTGATCCGCCCTTCAACCGCGGTACCGCGAGTATCCGCCGATGGTGGGTATCCGACGGCGGCAGATCGAGTTCGGCGAAGATATTTGCTCTGTCGCCGCGAAACCTCAGGCGTACTGCGATGTCTCCGCTCGCGTCGGGGGCCCCTCGAGCTCGAGGGGACCCGGGACCGCGTCGGCCTGCCCGTCCTGTTCGGCCCCGGGTAGCAGCCGCGGCAGTACCGTGGCGCCCGCGGTCGCGGCCAGCGCCGAGGTGTTCGCGATCGTCCATCCGACCGGCCCCAGCGGAGTGCATCCGAAGTACGCCCCCAGACCGGGTGTCATCACGATCACCCCCAGCACCGCGCCACTGGCGGCGGTGGTGAGCCAGACGAGGGGGCTGCGGTAGCCCGCCACCAGAGTCTGACCGAGCTGGGTGCCGATCAGTGCCACCAGACCGATGGTGTCCGCACGACGCTGCGTACCGGTGTAGCGACCGGCCATCCAGGCGACCGAGGCGCCGGTGGCCGTCGCGACCCCGCGAACCCCGATGGTGCGCAGCAGGTCGGCGCCGAGGCTGGCCGGGGGAATCGCGGCGAGCTGACCCGCGCGCTGTTCGACCCAGCGCGGATCGTTGTCGGGTTCGGGAGTCTCCTGATCGCCGGCCAGGGCGAGCGCGAGCGCGGGGAACATATCGGTCAACAGGTTCACCAGCAGGAACTGGCGGGTCCCCAGCGGAGCGCGGCCGCCGACGGCGGTACCGAACAGCGTGAACGCGACCTCGCCCGCGTTACCGCCGACCAGGACGGCCACCGCGTCGGCCACCCGCTGCCACATACTGCGGCCCTCGACCAGCGCGTGCAGCAGCGCCCGCGGATCCGGTTCGGTAAGGACCAGGTCGGCGGCATTGCGGGCGGCCGCCGAACCGTGCGCGGCGATCCCGATCCCGATATCCGCGGTCCGGATGGCCGCGGCGTCGTTGCTGCCGTCGCCGGTCATACCCACCACATGTCCGGTCCGGCGCAGCGCGGCCACGATACGCACCTTCTGCTCAGGGTCGACGCGGGCGAACACGGTGCTGCGTTCGATGAGTTCGGTCTGCGCGGTGTCGTCGAGTTCGTCGAGGTCGGCACCGGTGGTGACGGTGTCGACGGTGATGCCCAGCCGACGCGCGACGGCCGCCGCCGTGACCGGATGATCGCCGGTGATCATCCGGACCCCGACACCGTTGTCCTCGAGCGCGCGGACGAGATACGGAGTCTGCGGCCGGGGCGTATCGGCGATCCCGAGGAATCCCATCAGGGTCAGCCCCTCGACCACGTCCTCGACATCGTCGGGCGGATCGGACAGGTCGCGCCGGGCCACCACCAGCACCCGCAGACCCTGTTCCGCGAGATCGTGCACGGTGGCCTCGGCCCGCTCGCGCCGACCGTCGGTGAACGCCACATCCGTCTTACCGGACGCGCCGCCGCGGACCCGGGTGCACCGGGGTAGTACGACCTCCGGCGCACCCTTGACCACCAGGCGCAGTTTGTGCGCGGTCCGGCCGAACGCCGCCGCGTACCCGCGGTTGGATTCGAATGGTATTTCGTCGATCGGGTCCCACCGGTGCGCGTCCTCGCCCAGGATCTCGGTGGCAGCGTCCAGTACGGCCCGGTCCGTGGCGTGCAGGACCGGCCCGCTGTCCGGGTCGGGGCAGGCCCGCGCCGCGGCCCGCAGCAGCCGCCGGGCGGCATCGCTGTCGCTGCCGGGCTCCCACTGCTCGTCCAGGTCGGCGAGCGCGGTCAACCGCAACCGGCCCTCGGTGAGGGTGCCGGTTTTGTCGAAGCACAGGGTGTCCACCCGGCCCAGGGCCTCGACCGCGCGGTTGGCGCGGACCAGAACGCCGTAGCGGGACAGCCGCCGTGCCGCGGCGAGCTGTGCCACGGTGGCGACCAGGGGCAGCCCTTCGGGCACCGCCGCGACCGCGACACCGACCCCGTCGGCGATCGCCGCCCGCAGGGTGCGGCCGCGGAGACCACCGAGCGCGGTCACGATCGCGCCGCCGGACAGGGTGAGCGGTAGCGCGCGATCGGTGAGGGCCCGCAACTGCGCTTGGACACCGCCCTTCTCCGGGGGTACCGCGCCCGCGGTGGCGCGCCCCGCCTGGGTATCGGCGCCGACCGCGACGACCACGGCCACCGCGGATCCGCTCACCACCGTCGTGCCCTCGAAAACGAGGCAGGCGCGGTCGCCGAGCGCCGCACCCGGCGTGGCCTCGACCTGTTTGGGTACCGTCACCGACTCGCCGGTCAATCCGGACTCGTCCATTTCCAGATCCTCGGCGCGCAACAGCCGGGCGTCGGCGGGCACGACCTCACCCGCCCGGATTGTGAACACATCACCGACCACCAGACAATCGGCGGGAAGGTCCGTGGCGGCCGGGTCCTCGGTGTCGATATCGGCGCGGTCGATCACCCGCCCGGCCAATCGCTCGCCCTCGATGAGGTCGAACAATTCGTTCTCGGCCGCCTGGCGCTGGCGCGCGGAGATCATGGCATTGACGGTGAGTACCGACGACAGCAGTACCGCGTCGGACGGCGAGCCGAGAATCGCGGTCGCCGCGGCGCCGACCCCCAATATCGGAGTCAGCGGATCGGCCAACTCCCGGCGCATATGGCCGAGAAAATCGCTCAGCGACGACAGCCGGGCCGCCACCGCGCCGCGGTCCGCCGGTTCGTCGGTGGCGCGTTCGGCCGCCGGTGCCGGTTCGGGCAGCCGGACCAGCACCTCGTCCGGTTCCAGCGCGTGCCAGGGCAGCTGTGGCGCGTGCTCGGTGGACGGGCGGGCCCGGACCGCGCGCGCGCCGGCCATCGCACCGTTGACCAGGCCGGCGAAATTCGCGGCGATCATGGGTGCGGACCGCGAGCGGGAGGCGGGCGAGGCCGCGAGCAGCAACCCGGTCAGGCTGCACGCCGACAGCGCCAGGGTGCGGCCGCGTTCGCTGACCTGGCGGGCGGGCCCCACCACGGCGAGGGTGCGCTGCACCTGGCCGAGGTCACGGCACAGCAGATCAGCCGTCCAGGGCACATGGATACCGCCGCCTTTGCAGCCGATGATGCCGACCGCGACGTCGGCGTGGTCGAGTGCCTTGTGCGCGCGGGTGGCCAGCACGGCGACCACATGCCCCTGCTTCTGGAGGCGGTGGACATGGGAACTGAGCGAGCCCTGGGCATTCACGAATTCGTCGGCGAGGGTGCGGAGTTCGCCGGCGTCCCGGTGGCCGGCGAGCACCACCCGCAGTCCGGCCCGCCGCGCCGTGCCGAGCACATCGTGTGCCCGCGGGTCGAGCTCCCGTCCGATCAGTACACGGCCGAGGGCCCGCTTGCCCTCACGCAACTCCCGCCATACCGGGCGGTTGGTGGTACCGCGGTCGGGAGCACCCGACTCGGGTCGGACCAGCCGCACCGCCTTCTTGCCCCCCGGATCGGCCTCGTCGGTGCCGGCCCACAGCAGCCGTTGCGCGGCGCTCCAGACCCGCGCCTCCGGCCAGCCCTCATCGGTCGTCTCCACCTCGAGCACCACTCGCCCGGATGTGGCCAGTGCTTCGCCGTCGACCACCAGAGCGGTGAGCCTGTCGAGCCGCCGCCACACCGCCGGATGCAGAGTGAGCACCCCGGCGCCGGCGAGCGCGGTGGACACCGTCGCAGCGAACACCTCCCGGCCCGCGCGGGCCGTTTTCGGTGCGCCCAGCAAGAGGGCGTCCGGAACGTCACCGATCCGGCCCAGGCCGGCCAGTGTGGCGGCTCCAGCCAGCGAGGCGGCCGCCGTTTCGTCGGCGACCCGCTCCACCGGGCCCCGCGGCATTTCGGCCGGCCGGGTATAGGGCGGGAGCGGTTCGGCGACCCCGAAATGCTCGGCGTCGACGATATCGGCCTCCCACTGCTGCCACTGCCCGCGCCGGGCCAGCGCCTCGGTGAGGATGAAGCCGCGCTGGACGGTATCGGCCAGCAGGTTGGTGACGCCACCGGCCGCGCCCTCTCCCAGCGCGGCGCCCGCGGCGTTGGCGATGGCGAGGAGCAGGTCGGCGCGGGAGCGGCCCAGCCGCTGTTCCAGATGTGTGCGCAGCCGGGGCTGGGCGTCGATGAATGCCGCCACCGCGCGCACACTATGCATCACACCGCGCAGTGGCGGCACCGTACCCGCGGCCGACACCGCGATGGCACACACGTCACCGGCCACTTCGATGGCCGCGGCCAGGACCGGTTCCCGGTCGGCCGGGAATTCGGCGGCACGACTCCAGTCGGCATCGGCGACATCGGACTCCTCTTCGACCTCTTCCACCACCGCCAGCAGTTTCTCCAGGTCGGCGCCGCTGGACAGCGCGGTGACGATCCGGCCGGTGACCGCGTTGACCCGCCACCACTCCACGCCGCGCAGCCGGCCGAGGCGCCGGTCGAGCGACCGGGTCACCGCCGACCCCTGACCGTTGTCCAGACCGCGCACCTCGATGGTCGCGTGATCCTCGCTCACCTCGACCCGGCGCTGGGCGCGGCGGTCACGCGGGTCGATCAATGCCGCCAGATCGTCGCGCAGGCTCGCCGCCTCGTCGGACTCGAGCGTCGAGAGACCGGAGGCGACCGTCGTGACGACTTTCTCCGCCGCCCGCCACGGTGCCTCCACCGCCCGGATACCGGTATCGACGGCACGGCCGGTTCCGGTGCGCACCACCGCTGCCGCGGCGGAGGCCGGAGCGGTCAACAAGCGAGGAGACAGCATGCTTCGCACAGAGGAACCCATGGGGGGCGCCTACCCTGAGCAGACCCGGTCAAACGCTGCCGACCGGCATATCCGCCGCTCGGAACGCGGTCGCGGCGGTGGGTATCGAGTGTGCGTCGGTACCCGGGTGCGGCGGTGCCGGCAGTGTCCGCGGTACCGCTCCCGGGCTAGCCTGCAGGGGAAGGGGTAAGGCAGTAACCACCTACTCGGCAGGGCACGGCGCGGGCGCGAGACCCGGCGGTCGCGGCGGGCGCCCAGCAAGCGGTTCTCGCCGTGCTGCGGTTGCGGGCAACCTCGACGGAGGAATCCTATGCGTTGTGTGGTGTTCGGGGCGACCGGTTACCTCGGTGGCCGACTGGTCCCGGAACTCCTGCGCGCCGGTCATACCGTGCGGGTGCTCGCGCGGACTCCGGGCAAGCTCACCGACGCGCCGTGGCGCGACCGGGTGGAGATCGTCCGCGGTGATGTCACGGTCGCCGCGGATGTGCGCGCAGCGCTGGCGGGCCAGGAGGTCCTGTACTACCTGGTCCATTCGCTGACCCGCGCGGATTTCGACACCGTGGACCGCGAGGCGGCGACCATCGTCGCCCGGGAGGCCGCGGCGGCCGGGCTCGGCCGGATCGTCTACCTCGGTGGGATAGCGCCCGCCGGACAGGACCTGTCCCGGCATCTGTCCTCGCGCGCGGAGGTCGGCCGGATCCTGCTCGAGGGTGCCGTGCCCGCGCTGGTGTTCCGGGCGGCGGTGGTGATCGGTTCGGGTTCGGCCAGTTTCGAGATGCTGCGCTACCTCACCGAACGCCTGCCCGCGATGGTCACCCCGCGCTGGGTACGGTCGCGGATCCAGCCGATCGCCGTCCGGGATGTGCTGTACTACCTGACCCGGGCGGCGGAACTCCCGGCCACCGTGACCGGCGCGTTCGATATCGGAGGGCCGGATGTCCTCACCTACGAACAGATGATGCGGGTGTACGCGGAGGTGGCCGGGCTGCCGCGGCGGGTGATCATCCCGGTCCCGGTGCTGACGCCGTGGCTGTCGGCGCAGTGGGTGAACCTGGTGACGCCCGTGCCCCGGGCGATCGCGGTTCCCCTGATGGAATCCCTGGTCAACGATGTCGTATGCGCCGAGCACGAGATCGCCGCACACATCCCCGACCCCGACGGAGGTCTCACCGGGGTCCGGCGCGCCGTGGAACTGGCATTGACCCGCATCCGGGATGCGGATGTGCCGACCCGCTGGTCGGATGCCGGCCCCGGGCCCGCCGAGCCGTTGCCCACGGATCCGGCGTGGTCGGGCGGATCCCTCTACCAGGACCGCCGGGAACGTCCGACGACCGCGGATCCGGCCGCGCTGTGGACGATGATCGAGTCGATCGGCGGCGAACACGGCTGGTATTCGTTCCCGCTGGCCTGGTCGCTGCGCGGCTGGCTGGACCGCCTCGCCGGCGGGGTCGGGCTGCGCCGCGGCCGGCGCGACCCGCACCGGCTCCACGAGGGCGAGGCACTGGACTGGTGGCGGGTGGAGCGGATCGAACGGCCCACCCTGTTGCGCCTGCGCGCGGAAATGCGGGTGCCGGGCCGGGCCTGGCTCGAGCTGGAAGTCGGGCCCGGCGATGGAGATGCCGGCGCGGTCTACCGGCAGCGTGCCGTATTCGAGCCGCACGGGCTGGCCGGGCATCTGTACTGGAAGTCAATCGTGCCGTTCCATGCCCTGGTCTTCGGCGGGATGGCCCGGAACATCACCGGCGCGGCCGAGAAATCGGACGGTGGTCGCGGCGGCCCCGCCCGGACCGGCGCGTTGGGGCTGCTACACCGCCCGGGCGGGGGGAAGCGCTGAATCCTGCCCGGTAACGACCTGTTTCGGCGTGGGTGTGCGCAGCCGACGCGGCACGGTGTCGGAGGGCGCCGTTACCCTCGGGCCCATGTCACTGGCATGGTTGCGTTCCCACGCCGTCGCCTGGTCACTGCCGCGCAGTCCGGGCTCACTCGCCGAGGCCCTGGCCGAATTGGAGTTCGTGCAGGCCGACCCCATCCGTTCGCCCGCCCGGGCGCAGGACCTGATCCTGCGGCATCGGGTGCGTGGCTACCGGGCCGGCGATCTCGACCGTGACTACCGCGCACTCGGAATCGACGAGGATCTCCTCTACGCCTACGGCTACACCGTGCCCCGGCTGCGCCCGTACCTGCATCCCCGCCACCATCCGCGGGGTACCGACGGCGAGTTCCCGCACAACGGGCAGTCGGCGGCGGTACTGGATTTCGTCCGCGAACGCGGTGTGGTGCACCCGCGCGAGCTGCAGGCGCATTTCGGGCACCGCGGCGTGGTCAATGCCTGGGGTGGCACCTCGTCGGCCACCACCGTCGCACTCGAGGAACTCCACCGTTACGGGCTGCTCCGGGTGGCCGACCGCGTTTCCGGTATCCGCCGCTACGAGATCGCCGAGCTCCCGGATGTCACCCTGGACCCGGTCGAGCGCCGACGGGTCCTGGCGCTGCGGGTAGCCCGCACGCTCGCCCCCGCCACCGAATCGACCCTGGCCGCCACGGTCAATCGTATCGTCCGGCCGATCGGCGGCGCGACCGGCTCGGCGACCATCCGTGAACTCCTGGCCACCGGCGAACTGTCCGCCCTCACCGTCGACGGAGTCCGCTACCTGTGGCCGTCGGATCTGGCGCCCGCCGAGCGCGCGCCGCAGGCACGGGTCCGCTTCCTCGCGCCCTTCGATCCCCTCGTCTGGGACCGGAAACGCTTCGGCCGGATCTGGGGCTGGGACTATCGATTCGAGGCCTACACCCCCGTCGCCCAGCGGGTCCGCGGGTACTACGCGATGCCCATGCTGTGGCGCGACCGCGTGATCGGCTGGGCGAACTGCGCGGGTCCGGGCGGCGCGGTCGAGGTCGGATATGTGGACAGTGCCCCGAAGGGCCGGGCCTTCGCCACCGCCCTGGACGCGGAAATCCAACGCCTGCATACCTTCCTGGGCCCGAACTGATTCCTGCGCGGGCGGTGCCCGAGCGGCGTCTCCGCATGTGTTGCGTGGAAATTTATGTGCAACCGTGTTTTTCGGACAGATTTGCCGTAACGGCACCACCACCAGCCTCGATCTGTGAGTGACACATAACACGTTTGAATCGGATCGAGGTGGGGTCGTGACGTCTCCGTTGCTGTCCAAGGGACAGAACCTGCAGTTGCCAGGTGATGTGGTGCAGGTCGATGTGGTGCTGGGCTGGACGGAATCGGAAGTGGAAGTCGATGCCTCCGCACTGCTGCTCGACTCGGCCGGGAAGGTCCGGTCGGATGCGGATTTCGTGTTCTACAACCAGCCGGAATCCCGGGACGGATCGGTCCGTTTCCTGGGCACCAGCGCGACCGAGGAAGGGGCACAGGCCCGGGTCGCGCTCAACCTCTCGGCGGTGCCCCTGGAGGTGCAGACGGTCGCGCTGGCCGGCAGTCTCACCACGGGCAGATTCGGGGATCTCGGCAAACTCGCGTTCCGGGTGGTCGACGCGGCGGGGCACGTGCTGGCCGAGTACGTGACCGCCGACGCGGTGAGCGAATCCGCGTTCGTCTTCGGCGAGGTGTACCGCCGCGGCGACGCGTGGAAGGTTCGGGCGGTCGGGCAGGGCTGGGATTCGGGCCTGGCCGGTCTGGCCACGGATTTCGGGGTGTCCGTCGATGACGACGCCGCGGAGGATCCGAGCACACCGACCGAGCCGGAGCCAGGGCCGGTGGTGTCGGCAGTTTCCGAGTCCTCCGCCGATGATGTGGTGGCGGCGGCAGTGACGAACACCCCGCCGTCCCAGCCGAAGCGCCGCGGTGTGCGCACTGCGAAGCGCCCGGTGCGGACCAGCAAGCCGATCGAGTTCGTGCTGGCCGAGAACGAGGCATGGCAGCCGGCGCGCTTGTTCTCGGTGGCCGGAGTCGGCGCCGGAGAGGAACAGGAACGCCGAGCCACTTCTGCGCTGGTCGCCACCATGCAGGCAGTTCATCCATTCGCGCGAGCGTTGTGCTCTCGGGTTGGGGCGCCGGCGGGAACATTCGAAGGGTATTTCGAAGTCCAGTACGACCGCGGTGACGGAAGGGTGATCCCGGACGCCGTGTTCCGGGTAGCCCGTGGGGGCCGGCTGTGGACCGGCCTGTTGGAAGTCAAGACTGGGGGCGGGAAGCTGCGGAGGGAGCAGCTCGAGAGCTATCTCGATGTGGCACGCAAGAAGAAGTACGACGCGGTGATCAGCCTGTCCAACGACATTCCCGCTGCTGCCGGCGAACTGCCGGTGCAGGTCGATCGCCGTAAACTCACCGAGGTCGCCCTGCGTCATCTGTCCTGGGCCGAGGTTTCGCACGAGGCGCGCCGCTTGCTGGCACACGGTGGTGTCGAGGATCCGTTGCAGGCGTGGCTGCTCGGGGAGTTTCTGCGTTATCTGGACCACCCGCGCTCCGGGGCAACGGAATTCGTGGATATGGGTAGGCACTGGGTTGCGGTGCGCGATGCGGTCACGTCGGGCACCGTGCGGGGTGGTGACCAGAAGGCGGCGGCGGTGGCCGAGCGGTGGGTGTCGCTGTCGCGTCACCTGGCGCTGCGACTGACCGCCGAACTTGGTGTCACCGTGAAACACGTGCTGCCGCGTCGGCACGCCGCCGATCCGGCGGCACGGAATGCCGCGGTGGCGGAGCGGCTGGCCGCCGAGGGTGTGTTCGAGGCGGTGCTGCGGATACCGGAGACGGCCGGTGATCTCGTCGTCGTCGCCGATATCCGGACGAACAGGATCCGTTCGCGCATCTCGGTCGCAGCACCCGGGGAGGGGACGTCGTCGCGACGGCTGTCGTGGCTGCTCAAACAGCTCGCGGAAGCGCCGGGATCGGTGCAGGTCGAGGCGGTGTTCTCCGAACGCGGCCATACCACCTGCGAACATCTCGACGCCGTGCGCGCCGACCCCAAGGCGCTGACCACCGGCCGGACGGGTGAGATCGTCTCCTTCACGCTCGAACAGAGCTTCCCGATGGGCAACCGGCGCTCCGGAACTGCGGCGAGTTTCATCACCAGCGTGACCTCCTCGGTCGACGACTTCTACGGAAAGGTTGTCCAGCCGCTTCGGGAGTGGACCCCCGCCGCCCCGAAACAGGCCGAGCCGCTGCTGCCCGCGGCGGCCGACGTCTGAGGCATTGCGCGTTTGTCCCCGAAGGTGGCGGGTAGCCGCTCACGGATCGGCCCCGGCAGGCCGCGGCCGGGCCGGATCGCGGCCCACTCGCCCTGCCGGGGCGGCAGTACTCGAGTCCGGAGGTGGCGGAGATGAAGGCGGTGACCTGGCAGGGTAAGCGGGAGGTATCGGTCGAGGAGGTGCCGGATCCGGGGATCCGGGAGCCGGGCGACGCGGTTGTCCGGGTGACCTCCACGGCGATCTGTGGTTCGGATCTGCACCTGTACGAACTGCTCGCTGCCTATATGACCCCGGGCGATGTGCTGGGTCACGAGCCGATCGGCATCGTGGAAGAGGTGGGGTCCGAGGTGCGGAACCTGTCGGCGGGCGATCGGGTGGTGGTGCCGTTCCAGATCAGTTGCGGCCGGTGCGAGATGTGCCGGCAGGGCCTGATGACGCAGTGCGAGACCACGCAGGTCCTAGATCAGGGCTGTGGGGCGGCGCTGTTCGGCTACTCGAAGCTGTACGGCCAGGTGCCCGGCGGTCAGGCCGAATATCTGCGGGTACCGCACGCGGATTTCACCCATATCCGGGTGCCGTCCGACGCGGACGATACGCGCTACCTGTTCCTGTCCGACGTGCTGCCGACCGCGTGGCAGGCCGTGGAGTACGCGGGCGTTCCGGAGGGCGGGTCGGTGACAGTGCTCGGGCTGGGGCCGATCGGCGATATGGCCGCCCGGATCGCGCACCATCGCGGGCTCCGGGTGATCGGGGTGGATCTCGTTCCCGAGCGGCTGGACCGCGTCGCCGCGCGCGGTATCGAAACCATCGACCTGCGGGCGGTCGGTGACGGACTGGCCGATGCCATCCGCGACCGCACCGAGGGCCGGGGCACCGATTCGGTGATCGAGGCGGTCGGGATGGAGGCGCACGGGTCGCCGCTGGCCGCTACGGCGCAGCGTGTGGCGTCGTATCTGCCGACCCGGTTGGCGCGGCCCGCGATGGACACGATGAGTGTGGACCGGCTCGCGGCGCTGCACACCGCGATCGATATCGTCCGGCGCGGGGGCACCATCTCGATCATCGGTGTCTACGGCGGCACCGTGGATCCGATGCCGATGCGGATCTTGTTCGACAAACAGATCCAGTTGCGGATGGGTCAGGCGAATGTGAAGCGCTGGGCCGACGATATCCTGCCGCTGCTCGACGACAGCGATCCGCTGGGCGTGGATTCGTTCACCACCCACCGGATGCCGTTGTCGGCGGCGCCGGAGGCCTATCGGATGTTCCAGGCCAAGGAGGACGGTGCGGTCAAAGTGGTGCTCGACCCCGCCGCGTGAACCGGGCCCCGGCCACCGGCCCGGTCAGCTGATCGCGAGATAGACGGCGAGCCCGAACCCGCACAAAGCGACACCGATGCGCAGGGCGGTCGGCGGTAGGCGGGCCACCAGCGGTGGCCCGTACCAGCCGCCGGCGAACGCGCCCAGGCCCATCGCCAGCGCGGCGAGCCAGTGCACCGGCCCGAAGACGGCGAAACCCACGGCCGCGACCAGGTTGGCGACACCGGTCAGCACGCTCTTGAGCACACTGGCCCGCCAGATGGTCTCCGAGGTGCAGACAAGGATCAGGGCGAGGAACATGACGCCGACCCCCGCTCCGAAGTAGCCGCCGTACAGGGCGATGACCGCGGTGGCGAGCGGGTAGAGCCGGGGAAACGTCCGGCCGCCGGCGAGTTCGCGCAGTTTGGGCTGGAGCAGCAGGCTCGCCGAGGCCATGGCGATGAGGAAGGGCACGACGGCGGCGAAGACCTCCGCCGGGGTGGTGAGCAGGAGGGCGGCGCCGCCGAGCCCGCCGAGGGCGGCGCAACCGGCGTGGACCAGCAGCGCCCGGGAAGTGTCGTTGACCGCCGCGCCCGCCTTCGCGGTCGAGCCGACTCCGACGGCGACCATGGCGACGGTATTGGTCACATTGGCCGAGACCGGCGAGAGCCCGGCGGCGAGCAGGGCCGGATATGAGATCAGCGAGGCGATGCCGGTCACGTACCCGACGAGCCCGGCGAAGAATCCGGCGACCGTGACGAGGCAGAAGGTGAGCACGGTCAACAGTGGATCTCCTCGTGGAACAGAGGCCGGCGGGCGGCGCCGCCGCGGTCGGAGGTGGGACGACCGGGACACCTTTGGGAGTGCCGGTCGTCGCGGCGCCGTTGCCGGATCGTGCCGGAGACGATCTGCCGCAGCATAACGGTCGTACGGGTTACCGTGGCGAGGACCCGCGGTTGCCCGATGGCCGGGGTGGGGGCGTATTGTGCCGCCGCCGCGGAATTTGCGGCGAACGCCGAGCTGGGCATCAACTACGGCTCGAACAAGGTCCGGTTCCCCAGACCGGTGCCGGTGGGCGCGAAGGTGCGGTCCACGGCCGTGCTGGCCGATGCGGCCGAGGTGTCCGGCGGTGCGCTGCAGCTGGTCGTGCAACACACGGTGGAGATCGAGGGTGGGGCGAAGCCGGCATTGATCGCGGAGGCGGTGAGCCGGGTCGTGTTCTGACCCGGCCCCGCGGGTCAGCGGTCCGCGTCGGTGAAGCGGATGATTCCGCGGATATTGCGGCCCTCGAGCATATCGGCGACACCCTCGTTGATCTGCTCGAGGGTGATCATATCGCCGAGCCCGAGGTCGCCCAGTTTGTAGAGCGCGAGTACCTCGGGAATGAGGAGCTGCGGGTTTCCGCCACCGAACAAGGTGCCGCACAGACTCTTCTGCTTCGCCGGATCGTGGCCGTCGCACCGCCCGACCCGACGATCACCGTACGGCACATCTGGCCGCCGGTGACCTCCTCGATACCGCCGATAGCGCTGTCGATCGTCGGATAGATATGGGTGGCACCGAACTTCGCGGCCTGCGTCCGCTTCGATCGCTCACGTGCCGTTCTCCTGTCGTTGCGAACACATCCGACCATTGTGTGCCGCCCGGGACGCGCCGCGCACTCACCGGAATCGCGAGCGGGCCAGGACCGGTGCGGACGTGCGGGGCGGCCCGGCCGTCGGGCGTACTACTCCGACAGCGCCTTCAGGGCCAGTTCGGCCAGTTCGGGGCGGCAGATCAGCAGATCGGGGAGATAGGGATCGGGACGGTTGTAGATCAGCGGGCTTCCGTCCAGGCGGGAGACGTGCAACCCCGCCGCGGCCGCCACCGCGACCGGTGCGCACGAATCCCATTCGTACTGGCCGCCCGAATGGGCGTAGATATCGGCGATGCCCCGGACCACCGCCATCGCCTTGGCGCCGGCCGAGCCCATCGGAACTTCGGCCGCCCCCAGCCGGGCCACCAATCGCCGGACTTCGAAGGACGGCCGGCTGCGCGAGAGCGCCACCCGCACGGTCCCGGGCGACGGCGGTGGCGGGAGGACCGGCGGCCGGCCGGTGTGCAGCACCAGACCCTCGGCCGGAAGCGCCACCGCTCCCGCGGCGGGCTTTCCGTCCACCGCGAGCGCCACATGTACCGCCCAGTCCTTGCGTGCGGGTTCCCCGTATTCCCGGGTCCCGTCGAGCGGGTCGACGATCCACACCCGGGACTGCCGGACGCGGTCGCCGTCGTCGGGTGATTCCTCCGAGAGCACCGCGTCCGCCGGGCGTTCGGCGGCCAGCCGCCCGAGCAGGAAGTTGTCGGACCGCCGGTCGCCGACAGCGCCACCGAGTTCGCGGATGCCGAGCAGCAGTTCCCCGGCTTCGCCGGCCAATGTCGCGGCGAGTGTGTGGTCGTCCATGAGGATCCTTCCCGGCGAGCGGTGCCGCCCAGATCCATATACCACGGTGCGCCCGGTGCACTCGTCACACGGTTCCGCGGACCGGGCCGCCGAGCACCGGCCCGGACGGGGCCGGCGCGGCAGGTCAGTAGGCGATGAACAGGATCTCGTCGCGCGAGTAATCGTGGCCGGGGTGGTTCTCGGTG
Organism: Nocardia sp. NPDC002869; assembly: GCF_046764065.1. Taxonomy (NCBI): domain Bacteria; kingdom Bacillati; phylum Actinomycetota; class Actinomycetes; order Mycobacteriales; family Nocardiaceae; genus Nocardia; species Nocardia sp. NPDC002869. Next base: position 1,920 of record NZ_JBKOOL010000001.1, on the reverse strand, counting down.
AGATGTTTGCGCACGACGTCGACCAGTTCGTCCTCGGTGGCGCCGGTCAGATGCTCGCCACAGGGGCAGTTGAGCCGTGTCTTCACGGGAATTCCTCTCTTCGCATTGAACGATCGGGAACAGCGTACGTCTCCGGTGGCCGGCACGAAGGCCATCGGCGGCCATCGCGACCGTGGCCGCGTCCGCCGCCCGGACGGTCACGACGCTGATCTATGAACTGCGCGCCGCGGCGGCGGGATCGGAGTGGTGGCGATGTGCGCCGTCGGCGGTCAGGGCGGCGCGGTGATTATCGAGGTCTGATCAGGCGCGTCGCACCGGCATCCGTTTGATGCCGTGAACGAAATCGCTGTGGACGTACTCCGGGTCGCCGAGCACCACCTCGGGGATCCGGGGCAGCAGCTCGTGGAAGAGCAACCGCAGTTGCATCCTGGCCAGCCATGCGCCCAGGCAGAAGTGGGCCCCACCGCCGCCGAAACCGGAATGCGGATTGGGGTCGCGGGTGAGGTCGAAGATATGGGGCGCGTCGAGTCCGGCCTCGTCGCGATTGGCCGAACAGTAGAACAGCACCAGTTTCTCTCCCGCCCGCACCCGGGTGCCCGCGACCTCGGTATCGGTCACCGCATGCCGGGCGAAATGAAGGACCGGCGTCGCCCAGCGGATGAACTCCTCGACCGCGCCGCCGAGCCGCGCCGCCGGATCTTCGAGCAGCCATTCGCGCTGCGCCGGATGGTCGACCAGCGCTTTGAAACCGTGGGAGGTGGTCTGTTTGTTGGTGTCGTTCCCCGCGGAAGCGAGCAGGACCATGAACGCGCCGATCTCCTCGTCGGTGAGGCGGTGGCCGCCCACCTCCGCGGCCACTATCGCGGACATCAGGTCGTCGCGTGGCGCGCGGCGGCGGCGCGCGGCGAGCTCGGTTCCGGCGCCGTGCAGGATGGTGAACTGGGACATGAAGAAATGATGCCCAGGCCCGAGGTGAACAGGTCCGGGTGGCGGCTGATGTAGGCGATATCGCGCTGCCGGGTCACCGCCCAGAATCCGGGTTCGGAATGTGGGAAAACAGCGGGTGCCGGTGCGTGCCAGGTGAGTCCGGGTTCGGCGCGCAACCGAGCGAAGACCTCGTCGCGGGCCGCGAAGTCACGGGCCCAGAACGCCGGTCCGGAGATATCGAGCCGGTGGAAGCCGCGGGTGCCGGCCGGGGCGCTGTCGGCAGGGTTCATGAGCGGCTCCGGGCTCGGCAGACCATGGGTACCGCACGCGGTGCAGGCGGGAGGCGAGCGCGCGCCGGTAGAAATACTGTAGTAGTGCGCGTGCCGGTTCGCGGCGGCTGCTTCCGGTGAATCGGGCGGCGCCCGGCGAGCGCGCTGCGGAGGGCGTCGAGCGGCGTCCCGAGATCGGAACCGCCCAACGCGCCGGACACTTCCGCGCCGGCTTCGCCGGGCATGCCGTGCAGCACGGAGACTCGGAGACGGCGTCCGAATGTCCGGACGGGGCCCGCCGGCCCGTCGGGGTCGACACCTCCCGGGCCAGTATCGCCCGGGTGTACGACGCCAGTCTCGGTGGTAAGGACAACTTCGAAGTCGATCGCCGAGTGCTCGACTCGGTGCTGGAGGTCGCGCCCGGGATGGCGGAGGTGTCGCGGTCGTTCGAGAGCGAGCCGGTCGGCCACCGATTCCGCGGGCCGCACGCTCGCCAGGGTCATGGCCACTCCGTCGGGCGCGATACGGCCATGTGCCGCGGTGTCGGACAAGGTCGGATCCCATTATGGTGCGGGTGCCCGGCGCGTTCGGGCGCCGGCGCCCCGCACGACTCCGGGGCACTGCCGTGCCGCTGGGCCGGCCGTGCCCCCGGTCGCGGGGATTAAATTTGGCGCGCACCGCAATACCGCGTCCACGCGCACACACATGCCGTTGTGCAATCCCA